>JASHYD010001260.1 GCA_030043175.1 Xanthobacteraceae bacterium
TGATGGAGCGCTTCGCCATCGACGAAGTCTACGGGATGCATAATCTCCCGGGGCTGCCGGTCGGCGCGTTCTCGATCCGCAGCGGGCCGATCATGGCCGCCACCGACAACCTCACGGTGGAGATCGAAGGTGTTGGCGGCCACGCCGCGCGACCCCATTTCGCGGTTGACCCCATCCTGGTCGGAGCCCACATCATCAGCCAGCTGCAGTCGATCGTGTCACGCAATGTCGATCCGCTTGAGTCGGCGGTGGTTTCGATCTGTACATTCCATGCCGGTAACGCCGACAATGTCATTCCGCAGACCGCACTTATGCGCGGAACCGTCCGCAGCCTCAGGCCAGAGGTGCGCGAACTCCTGCGCCAGCGGGTCGCCCAGGTGATCGAAGGTACCGCCCGGCTCCACGGCGCCAAAGCGAATTTCACGTTGCGACCCGGGTATCCGGTGCTGTCCAACCACGAGCGCGAAACCGCCTTCGCGGCGGCGGTCGCCAGCGGTGTCGCCGGCGCTGACCGCGTCGATACCGACATGGCTCCGGTGATGGGCGGCGAGGATTTTTCCTACATGCTTGAAGCGCGCCCGGGCGCCTTCATCTTTGTCGGAAATGGCGACAGCGCCGGGTTGCACCACCCGCGCTACAATTTCAACGACGACGTCATTGCATACGGTACGTCCTATTGGGTGCGGCTCGTCGAAACCGCGATGGCGGGGTAGTCGATCACCTCGGCAATCTCACCGGATCAGAACCTCAATTCGAAAACCGCGCCGGGTCCCTGCCATGGCGAGGGACTGTTTGCGAGCCGGGACCCTTGTCATTCCTGCGTCTGCCAAGACGCCTGGGAGACGTTAAGTGTGATGGCCACGTCTTCCTGACTGCCCCCATAATGGGCGCCGCGCGTCGGAGCGGCGCCCAGATAATCGAGGCCGACGGCAACGCGCACGTGCTGGTTAGTAGCACAGACGCCGGTGGTCGGATCGAAACCGACCCAGCCAAGGTCCGGCACGTGAGCTTCGGCCCAAGCGTGACCAGCATTGACGCTCCCGTTCTGGGCGAATGCACCTTCGCCGCGGAAATACCCCGCGACGTAGCGCGCCGGCGCGCCGAGAGCGCGTGCGACGGCAATGAAGACGTGGGCCAGATCCCGGGAGATGCCGCATCCTTTCTTGAAAGCATCGGCTGCGGAGGGCGCGGCTGATGCGGCTTGGGTGTCGAAGGCGATGTCGCGGTGTAGCCGCGCCAACACGTCGTGCAAAGTCGCAAGCCTGTTCGTCGCGGGCGGGCGGGCAAACTGCGCCGCATAGACACGGATCGCCTTGTCCACATGGGTCAGCGCGGTCTCGCGCAGAAACAGGGCGGGCGGGAACCGCTCTACGGCGCCCCGTACCACCCCGGCGGTGTCCTGGGTCTCCACCTCGCCCTCGACCAGGAAACGCAGCTCGCTGACCGGCCCCGCAACCGAGAAGGCGTGCGTGACATTGCCGAACGCGTCCTGCTGCGGCTCGAGCCGGGAGTCGGCGGACACGTCGATGCGCCAGTTTACCACATACTGGCCGGTATGGTTGCGCGGCGTCAGGCGCAGCGTCTGGATCACGCCCGTGCACGGCGGGTCGTAACGATACACCGTTTCGTGCGCGACGCAGATGCGCATGGACCCTTCCCGCCATTTTGAGCAGCCGCTTTCGCCTACCCCGATGGCCCCTGCACGGCGGCAGGATAGGTGATGAGAGCTTACATCAAATACTGGGCGTTTACGGCGGCCCCGAGCGCATTGTTGTCAGCAATGAACTCAGTGATGAACTCATGCAGGCCGGTCTGGAATATCTCGTCCATCCGGCTGTTCTGCAACCGCGTGCGGACGGCGCGGGCTTTGCGCTGCGCGTGCCCTTGGCGACCATAGGCGGTGGCGATCAAGTCGCAGAAGCGCACCAGATTCGCATAGCAGCTCGCCAGTGAGCGCGGCATCTGCTCGTTGAGGATGAGCAGGTCGGCGATGAGCCACGGCTTGAGGTTCTCGCGGTACACCCAGTGGTAGGCGGTGAGTGCCGATACCGTGCGCAGGATCGCAGCCCATTGGTAGTAATCAAGCGGGCCGCCAACGGGCTCATCCGCCGGTAGCAGCATGTGGTACTTGACGTCAAGAATGCGCGCGGTGTTGTCGGCGCGCTCAATGTAGAGGCCGAGCCGGGAAAACCAGTACGCATCGTTGCGCAGCATGGTGCGGTAGGCGGACCCGTCAAAGCGCAAGGAGGTTTCCTGCACCCAGTGCAGGAAACGCAAGAATTCTTCCCGCGAAGAGGGGCCATTATTGAAGCGCCTGAGTTCGAGCCATGCGCCGTTAATGGTCTCCCAGGTCTCATTCGTGAGCGCAGTGCGTACTGCGCGGGCATTCTGGCGCGCAATTTCTATGCAATTGCGAATGGACGATGGGTTCTCGACGGAGAACGAGAGGTATTCGGTGACGGTTTCCTCGCTTGCCTCGTTATAACGCGCGAAAAACGAGTTGCGACAGCCGGCCGTCGCCACCGCCGTCTCCCATTCGTTGGTGGTACCCACGTAGGCGAGTGGCAGGGCAGTGAGGCGGATGCTGGCCTCAAGAATGCGCGCCAGGTATTCGGCCCGCTCGACGTAGCGCGCGAGCCAGAAGAGATTATCAGCGGTACGGGATAGCATTGTCGGCCCTCATGCATCCAGCACCCAGGTATCCTTGGTTCCACCGCCCTGGCTCGAATTGACCACCAGCGATCCGTTCTTGAGGGCGACCCGCGTCAGCCCGCCCGGCACGATGCGGGTGCGGTCGCGCCCTGTTAGCACGAAGGGCCGCAGATCGACGTGGCGCGGCGCGATGCCTTCCTCGACGAAGGTTGGACAGGTCGAGAGCGCGAGAGTCGGCTGGGCGATGAAGCCGTCCGGGCGAGCTTTGAGCTTGGCGCGGAAGGCCTCAATCGCGGCGCGATCGGACTTGGGGCCGACCATCATTCCGTACCCACCCGAGCCGTGAACTTCCTTGACGACGAGCTGTTCAAGGTTATCAAGAACATACGACAGATGCTCCGGCTCGCGGCATCGCCAGGTCGGCACGTTTTTGAGGAGCGGCTCCTGCCCGAGATAGAACTTCACGATCTCGGGCATGTAGCTGTAGACGGCCTTGTCATCGGCAATTCCCGTGCCGACCGCGTTGGCGAGCGTGAGATTGCCGGCCTGGTAGACCGTCACCAGACCAGCAATGCCGAGTGCCGAGTCAGGCCGGAAGGCGAGCGGATCGAGGAAGTCGTCATCGATGCGCCGATAGATCACGTCGATGCGTTTGAGCCCTTCGGTCGTGCGCATGTAGGCGAACTGGCCTCGGACCACGACGTCGCGGCCCTCCACCAGCTCGACGCCGAGCTTGTCGGCTAGAAAAGAATGCTCATAGTAGGCGGAATTGTAGATGCCGGGCGTGAGCAACACCACCGTCGGATCAGAGGAAGCGCTCGGCGGCGCCACCGATTTCAGGGTGGCGAGCAACTCATCAGGATAGTTTTCGACCGGCGCCACGCGATGACGCGCGAACAGCTCCGGGAATAACCGCATCATCACCTCGCGGTTCTCCAGCATGTAGGAGACGCCGGAGGGCGTGCGCACGTTGTCTTCCAGCACGTAGAACGTGTCGGCGTCGACCCGCACAATGTCAATGCCGGCGATGTGCACGTAAACGTCGTGCGGCACATTGATCCCGTTCATTTCCGGACGGAAGACTGGGTTCTGGAAGACCAGATCCTCCGGCACGATACCGGCGCGCAGCACCTCGCGTCGTCCGTAGACATCCTTGATATAGAGGTTGATGGCCTTGACGCGTTGCTCGAGGCCAGCGCGTAAGGTCTTCCACTCGGACGCGGCGATGATGCGCGGCAGCACGTCAAACGGGATCAGCCGCTCGGTGGATTCGGCCTCGCCGTAGACCGCAAACGTGATACCGATGCGCCGGAACAGCAACTCTGCCTCGCGACGGCGGCGATCAAGCACGTCCGGCGATAAGTCGCCCAACCACTGGCCAAGGCCCGCATAGGCCGGCCGGACCTGGCCGTTGCTCCCCCTCATCTCATCGAACGCGAAGGCCATATTTGCCCCGGCGGCTGCTCGGCCGCGAACCCGAAGATCTAGCGAGCAGCATAGCGACTTTCACCCTCAGCAAAGCAAACTTTGCGCCAACCGCCACCCAACCCTGGCTTGCGAGGGGGGTTTCAGGCGCGGCCGCGGCGATCGATGCCGCCGACCGCGCCAGGAGCGGCACTTTCAAATACCCCAGCCAAGCCTCGGCGGCTATTTTAGGGCCTTGAAGGCTAAATGCGGGTCATGGACACCTATCTTCTCGTCAAGACGCTGCACATCATCAGCGCGACGATCGTGTTCGGGACGGGAATCGGCATCGCCAATTTCATGCTCCTTGGACATTTCAGTCGCGATCCGGCAGCACGTAGCTTCGCCACCCGCATGACTGTGCGCGCCGATTTCCTGTTCACTCTGCCCGCCGTGATCGTACAGCCGCTGAGCGGAGCCTGGTTGATCTTCTACGGCGGATTTGCCTGGAATGACTATTGGCTGGTGCTGACCTATGCCTTGTATGTGCTGGCTGGCGCCTGCTGGCTCCCGGTGGTGGCGATCCAGATGCGCCTGAAGGCGATGCTTGAAGCGCAGGCGCAAGGCGCGCCCTTCGATGAGGCCGGCTGCAGGCGTATGTTTCGCTGGTGGCTCATGCTCGGTTGGCCGGCTTTCGGCGGACTGGTGGTGGTATTCTGGCTCATGGTCGCCAAGCCGACATGGTAGCGCGTGTCCTCATCATCGGTGGCTATGGTCATTTCGGCAGCTATATCGCGCGCAGCCTCGCGGGCGATGCCGAAATCAGGCTCTTGGTGGGCGGACGTTCCGTCACCAAGGCACAAGCCTTCATCGCCGCCATTCGGCCCGTCCATCCCGCCGAAGCCCATGCGATCGACATCAACGGCGACCTGTCTGAGGCGCTCTCGCGGGTTGCTCCCGATGTGGTCATTCACACGAGTGGGCCATTCCAGAGCCAGGATCATCGGGTCGCCTGCGCCTGCGTCGTAAAGGGCTGCCATTACCTCGATCTTGCCGACGCGCGCGATTTCGTTGCAACCATCGGTCGCCTCGACGCTGCGGCCAAGGCCCGCGACGTGGCGGTCGTTAGTGGTGCGAGCTCGGTGCCGTGCCTGACCGCAGCAGTAGTCGATGCCTATCGGCCATGTTTCGCCCGACTGCACGCGGTCGACTATGGAATAAGCACCGCTCAGCACACCAATCGCGGCCTCGCGACAACGTCAGCGGTGCTGAGCACGGTCGGCAAACCGATGACGATGCTGCGCGACGGACGCATGAAGACGGTGTACGGCTGGGAGGACACCCATGCCGAGCACTACCCCGGGCTGGGCTGGCGTTTGTTCGGCAATTGCGACATCCCCGACCTGACGCTGTTTCCAGCGCGCTACCCGACGCTGGGGTCGATGCGCTTTGCCGCGGGGCACGAGCTCAGGCTGCTTCATCTCGGAACCAGGGCGCTGGGCGCGCTGGTTCGCCTTGGATTGATCAAGTCACTCGATCGACATGCGCTCTTCCTCCTGCGCCTCGCCGGCCTGTTCGACCCGCTCGGATCGGGGCGCAGCGGCTTCCATATGATCCTTGCCGGCACCGCACACGACGGTCGAGCCAAAAGGTGCCGCTTCCATCTCATCGCCCGATCAGGACACGGCCCTTATATTCCCTGCATTCCGGCGATTGTGCTATCGCGACAGCTCGCCCGAGGACTATTGAAGATGCGCGGCGCCACGCCTTGTCTCGACCTGATCGACCTCGACACCTATCTCAAGGCGCTCGAGGGGCTCGATATCAGCGTTGTGAGGGATGCCGGCGATGCCTGAGGTCTCCGCCCAGGCCTACAGCTATCGCGGCGACCCGATCGTCCCGCCGTTTGAGGATAGTCGCGCGCTGTTCGTGTTCGACGGCGCATGCGTCCTGTGTTCAGGCGGCGCCAGCCGGTTGATGCGCCTTGACGTACGGGCAAAGGTGAACTTCACGTCAATGCAGGGGACGCTGGGCCAGGCGCTCTATCGCCATTATGGGGTCGATCCGAATGAGAGCTACTTGTTGGTCGCCAGTGGTCGAGCGTTTACCGCCTCGCGCGGCTATCTGGAACTCTGCGCCATCATCGGCGGCTCTTGGCACCTGCTGCGCATAGGTAAGCTGATCCCGGAACGTTGGCGCGATGCCGCCTACTCAAGGATAGCCCGCAACCGCTACCGCTGGTTCGGTCATGCCGAACACTGCGCGCGGCTCACGCCGCAACAACGGACCCGATTGCTGTGACGCTGCTGTAGGAAACTATGAACCCCGCTGCCGGAACGATCGTATCCAAAGCAGGGATGGCGTGAGGGGCCTCCACGCTTGGACCAAATCGACGAAACCCACGCAAGCCAATTCAGCGATTTTGCATTCGTATCATAGGCCGCGCCGAACTACGGCGCGGCTCGCTTTTCCGCCGCCGTGTTGCGCTGGTTTATCGAGCTGCGCCGCATCGGTACCACCTGCCCTATGACGTCCGCCAAACGAGCTTCGAGGCTCTGCAACAACTCGAAATCGTTAAAGCGGCAATTCTCGTACGCGGCCAGCGCCGCGGCGGCAAGGAATGGTAGGCTCTGCACCATGAGGACGCAGCCGAACAGGTTGATCTCCCGCACCCGATCCCAATTGGTGGCGAACACCACGAAGCTGCCCAGAACCAGCGACCCGCCGAGAACCGCTTCCTCGAATGCCGGGAATGCGACGCGCTTGCGCGCGGCGCCGCCCTTGGCGGTTCGCACGAAAGTGAGGTGGTCCTTGAGGATGCCGTTGGCGACCGCACGTGCGACGGTCCACTGCATCGCCATTGCCGCCACCATGGCGCCTGCTGCCTGCCCGGGCGGGATCGCCACGCGACGACGGTAGAGTGCGATGAAATGCACTATCGAAAGCGTGAAGGTGGCGAGGATCGGAAGGGTCAGCACTTTATCAGGTACGGCGATGCCTGCGAATGCAACGATCGGCACCCAGATGAGATTGAGGATCGCGACCAGCACGCCCACCGTCTCGGCTCCGAGCCAGTTGACCCAGCCGAACGTGAATTCGCGCTTCTGGTCGCGATTCAATGCAGATGCGCCGGGCAGGAACCGGCGCCAGTGCTTCTTGACGATCTGAAAGCCGCCCGACGCCCAGCGGTCGCGTTGCCTCTTGTAGGCCTCAAACGTATCGGGCAACAGACCGTAGCCGTAGCGGCGATTGGTGTAATGGGCCTGCCAGCCAAGCTCCAGGACGGTAAGCCCGAGATCAGTGTCCTCGCAAATGGTGTCGCTCGACCACCCGCCTGCCGCCGCGAGGGCGGTACGGCGGATGAGGCACATGGTGCCGTGGACGATGATGGCGTTGGCCTCGTTTCGCTGGACCATCCCGATATCGAAGAAGCCGGCGTACTCGGCGTTCATCAGATGGTGGAGCGGGCTGCGCCGGCCATCGCGGTGATCTTGCGGCGCCTGCACCAGCCCGACTTTCGGGTCGGCGAAGGCAGGGACCAGATCGGAAAGCCAATCAGCGGCCACCGCGTAATCCGCATCGATGATGCCGATGATCTCGGCGTCGGGGGCAGTGTGCGCCAGCGCCAGCCGCAACGCCCCTGCCTTGTAACCCTCAAGCTTCTCGGCATTGACGAAACGAAAGCGCTCGCCAAGCGTCCGGCAATGCTCGGCAACCGGACGCCACATCGCCTCATCGGGCGTATTGTTGACGACGATGATGCATTCGAAGTTCGGGTAGGCGAGCCGGGCGACCGCATCGAGCGTCGCCTTGACCATCTCGGGCGGCTCCCGATAGGCCGGGATGTGGATGGAAACCTTGGGCGCATAGTCTCCAGCCGACCCGCTCTTCAGCAGCCGTGCCGGCGACCGGCCAAACAGGATCCCGGCGATCTCCTCGATCCGCCCCAACGCGATCAGCACCAGCGGTATCAGGAGGATCGTGCCGAGGGCGAGCGCGAATGCCGCGCCGGCAACCAAGTAGTGGCTCATCCAATAATCAAGTACGGTTGCGGCCCAGGCGCCGACCGCATGGGCCGCCGTTGCCAGCAAAAACGCCTGAACGGCCGTGGCGCCCACAATCCCGAGCACCGGGAGGGAGAGGAACACACCGACCGCTACCGCGACGGCGCCGCTCTTCCAGCCATTCTCATCGGTGAGCGGACCGGACCAGGCGAATTTGGGCTGGTGGCTCTGATTGTCGAACAGACCCCAGTAGGCGCCGACGCTGCCCTCGATGGTCTTCCACGGTTGATCGTAGGCTTCGATGAGGTTGTAATCGATGCCGAGCGCGTTGGCGCGGGCAACGAAACCTCGCATGATCTCGGCCTGCTCGAACTTGCCGGGTACGGCGGCGTTGCGATTGTAGCCGGAGCTCGGCCAGCCAAATTCCGCGATGACGATCCGCTTGCCTTTGTATTTCTCGCGCAGTTGACCGTAGATTTTCACCGTCGCATCGACGGCGCTGTCGGCCGGAATGCCGCCCCAGTACGGCAGCACATGGACGGCGACAAAATCCAGCGTGGATACGAGCCTCTCGGTGGCGAGAGCGCGTTGGCTCTGGGTCTGCGGTTCCGCAGCGCCGCCGAAGGCCTGATGATACAGGTGCTCGGAAAAATCAGAAAGCCTCTGGAACAAATTGAGCGCATTGCTCGGCCTCAACTGTTCGTCGGCGTCGTCCGGAAGCAGTTCGCTGTAGATTTCGCCAGTCGATACAGGCACCGCACCGCCGACCTCGCGCTTGACCCGCTTGACGACTTCGGCCAGCTGGTCCGGGGTCAGGTCGCGCCGGAACAGCGTTTCGTTGCCCACCATGATGGCGTTGACATTGCGGTTCTTGCGCAAGAGGTCGAGAGCCGAGGTGATTTCCCGGATGTTGCGGCTGGTGCACTTAGCGTTGAGCACGCTGGCCATTTTTTTCTCTAGGTCGTTCTTGCAGCCGCGATCGAATTCCGGCGGCGGATCCTTTTCGTCGCGCTGATCGGTCTTGTCGAGCCAGATGCCGAGCGACACCTTGAGGCCGAATTCGGCGGCAATCTTGGGAACCTGCTCGACGCCACCGGTCGACGAGTACAACCGTATCGCCTTGGTGTACGGAGCGATCGCCTTCAGCTCGGCGCGGATGCGGTCTTCGGGGGGCCGGCTGCCTTCGTGATCGGGATGGACCCCGGTAGTGAACGGCGAATATGAAACGCTGTTCAGGATTCCATCAAAGTTGGGAGCGGCGGCTTGAGTCTGCCAAAGAGCCCAAGCGCCAGCGTGCAGGCACGCGACGAGCGCGACTACAATAGCCACGGAGCGCATAGAACGCTTAACCAAAAAGGGGGCGGAAATGTTAGACCGGAACCTTGTCCCCTAGGCTCGGTCAGTAAGGGCTTGCCGCGATAACAAAGTATCGCGTGAGTTTTATCTAATAAGAGGACGTGGCGTTTTGAGGGCAAAACCACTGGAACAAGATAAAAAGCACTGCGACAAGATATACCAACTAATGATAATTCACCGGTGGCTATTTGGTTCCGGGCTTTTCCGCAGTCGGTGGGGGAGGCGGGGGAGCGGGCTGCAGGGCGGGGTTCTTCCAGCAGTCATCGACGAGCTTATTGAACGCGTCGGTCGACTTTTGATCCTTCTGATCGATGTTGCCCTGGCGGACGACGCAGCGGAAACTGATTTGAATATGCTCGGCCGGACAGCCGAACCGGTCATACAACTCAAGGTGACGGAACGCAGTGTCGAGGTCGTCCTTCCACATCAGGCCGACCGCGCGTACGCCGAGCCAGACACACTCGCCCCGCGCAGCGGGGCCGGTCATGGCGCGGGCCGCCTCCACTATCTCGTCGGCGCGCCCAGCATCCTTAACGGCCTCCCCCTTACGGGGCGCGGCGGCCTTTTGCTCCCCATTCTGGGCAATGAGGGGGGCAGCCAGAAAGATTGTCGCGCTGACGACGATTGCAAGGAAACGCCAAGCTACAACGAACATGGGTCGCACGATCGGTTTCTGTCGAGGCTGACTTGAGCAAGGATGGCGCACAGTCACGCGGCTGACTATGCCCAATTACGGCTCCACTTTTGCCTCATCGTCAATGGCCGAAGTTGCGGATTTTGTCCAGTCATGTAGGCCAGTAGCAACACAAATGTTTGCTCGGACATCGCCTCCCGGCAGCGGGCGTCGGAGCGCTTTGATGCCATGCATCGTTTCAGAGCGTCTCCTTAACCCTTCTTCTGCCCCCGCCGTTGCTTGCCCGCTTGTTCCAGAGGGTCGGCAAGGTTAGGGAGCGGGCCGGCGCGTCCGCCCGCATGAGGGCAACGCCGCACCGACACGGAACCTTTATGCCAAAGCTCATCGCCCTGTTCCTACTTACCGCGGCTGCAGTCGCGGCGGCATGGTGGTGGCTCGGCCGGCCGCTCGCCGTGCCGGCGGTCGCAGCCGACCCAGGACGCATTCAATGTATGTCCTATACGCCGTTTCGTGGCGATGAGACGCCGCTCAACCCCGCAACCCATGCCGAGGCCGCCCGGATCGAGGAGGACCTGTCAAAGCTCGCCCGCCTGACCGATTGCGTGCGCACCTACGCGACCGACAACGGGCTCGACCAGGTGCCGGCGATCGCCCAGCGCCTTGGCATCAAAGTGCTGCAAGGGCTTTGGCTGGGTCGCGATCGGCAGAAGAACCGCATGCAGATCGACACCGCGATCGCGCTCGCCAAGCGCTATCCGGATGCCATCGGCGCCATCGTGGTCGGCAATGAAGTGCTGCTGCGGGGGGAACTTGCGGCCGGGGACATTGCGGCCGCGCTGCACGAAGTTAAAGCCGCGACGGGGTTGCCGGTGACTTACGCGGATGTGTGGGAATTCTGGTTGCGCAATCGCGAACTTGCTGCGGCGGTCGATTTCATCACCATTCACATTCTCCCTTACTGGGAGGATTTTCCGATCGCCGCTGATCTCGCGGCCGCCCATGTGGACGACATCCGCAGCCGTGTCGCAGCGACCTTTGCGGGCAAGGAAATCCTGATCGGGGAGGTGGGATGGCCGAGCGCAGGGCGGATGCGCGAGGGCGCTTTGCCGTCGCGGGCCAACCAGGCCCGTGTCCTGGAGGAGGTGATGGCGCGGGCGCGGGCGAAGAACTATCGCGTGAACCTGATCGAGGCCTTCGACCAGCCGTGGAAGCGCGACCTTGAAGGAACGGTTGGGGGCTACTGGGGCCTGTTTAGCAGCGATGCGCGGCAGCCGAAGTTCGTCTGGGGGGAACCGGTCTCCGATCATCCTTGGTGGGCATGGCAATTGGCTTTGGGCTTGGGGTTATCAGCCGCCGTGTTCGCAGCCGCAATCCGCGCCGGCGGCCCGATCGCCAAGGTGCCGGCCGGCGTGCCGGCGGGCATTGCGGCTATCGCGCTCGTTGGCGGCGTGATGGCGCCATGGGCCTTGGAAGATGTCATCATCGAAAGCTTTGGGGCAGGCGGCTGGCTGCGCGGCGCAGCCTTGGTGGCGGCGGCGCTCGCGGTGCCGGTCGTCGCCGCCATGGCGCTTGCCGCGAACGAGAGCGTGCCGATGTTTGCCGCTGTGCTGGGGCGGGCTGACGAGCGGCCGCCGGCCGCGATCGCCCGGGTCAGTGGGCTTGTGTTGGTCGCCACCACGGTGCTGGCGATTGAGGCCGCGCTGGGCTTGGTGTTCGATCCGCGCTACCGCGATTTCCCGGACGCGCAGCTGTCGGCCGCCGCCGTTCCCTTTGCGATCGCGATGGCGATCGGCCCGGGCCGCGCCGGACCCCGCGGCCATGCCGAAACTATTGCGGCGATCGCGCTGGCCGGATCCGCGATCTATATCGTTCTCAACGAGGGCTTCGCCAACTGGCAAGCGTTGTGGTTCGGGGCCGTCCTGACGGTGCTGGCTGTCACGATTGTTCGACGACGGGACGCGCGAAAGACATGATCAGGAGTGCAGCCGCCAATCCGGACAGACCGCCGTTGTGAAGCACGATGCCGAAGGCGCTTGCCGCAAGGCCGATCGTGAACAACGGCACGACCGGTCGAATTAGGGTTAACACCGCGGCGCCGAGGCTGACCCAGCCGAAAACCTCGTTTTCGAACAAGGCCGACACCACGGTGCGGCTCAGGCATTGCCAGCTCCTGAGCCCGGCGTCGCAGGCGAGCCCGATCTGCGTCTGCTCGATCACGAGGTAGCGCAGATAGATCGCGTAGCCGACCGACAAGAAGCCGACCGTGATCACCCAATTGAGCGCCGCCGCCGAGGGCCGGAACAGCCGGCGCTGCGGGCGTGGGTCGTCGGGCACGGCATTGCTTTCGGACATCACGCCCGCTTGCCGCCGGTACGGGCCGGGTGACCGGCGCCAGGCTCGGCCGATGGACGCGCAGCGCCATTCTTGCCGAACAAGGCGATTTCCTGGCGTCTTTGCTCGTCACAGGCGGCATTTCGCTTGACCGGGGTGCCAACCGGCGCCGCGACCCGATCGGACTTGCCGAGCGCGCATCCAGCCGTCACCAGTTCGGTATAGCTCGCGACGCCGTGGTGGAATTGGTCGGTCGCGGTGACGAAATACTGCGGGATGCTGTGGCCGGCCCGGCGCAGTTTTTCGGCGAATGGGGTCTGCTGGCTCGCCGGAGCGCTCCGATCCGCCGAATCGCTTATCATGAAGAAATGCACGGCTCGATTGTGTGGGATCGACATATCAAACCCGAGAGGGTCGACGAGGGTTCGTGCGAACTCTTTCGAACTGCCGCCGCCGCTTATCCCCAAGCGCCCCGAACCCGATGCCGCGCAGGCGATGCCATGACGGGTTCCGGCGAGCCCGGTCACCAGCGTCCCTGATTGACCCGCAAGATGGAATCCTTCGAACCCGTAACGATGCTTGGTGGCGTCGAGGGCCGCGCCCATGGGATGCGGCTCAAGCAGGGTTTTGCGTAATACATGATTGGCGGACGTGCCATCGACATCCATTCGTGCGAGGTAGATCGCTGTGGTCTTGGAGAGCTTGGACAACGCGCCTGCGGGCTTTACGAGATCATCGGTGCTGACGTCGCCATGCAACGCCGGATTGGTTGGATCGAACGTAACGCTCGCATCTTTGTTCTTGGACACCGGCACCCGCTGCCAGTTTCTCACCGTCCCGAAATGATCGCCCGAAAGAAAGACCACCGGGCGCGTCTCATCGGTTGCGGCGCACCGCTCGCGGGTCGTGGTGACGGCGTGCAACATCTCTTGTTTTCTGATGATTTCGGCGCCGGCGCCTGTCGAAGCCAATGCGGCGGCCGCGGGCGTCATGGTCAGTGGCGCGAATTTTGACGTGATGCGGTGCGGTCTTAACCCGGCTCTGCCTCGCGGGAGGACGGGGCACGGGCGGTCTCTCGATATCGCCATGACAACGCGCTCGGCACCCTATCAAGTCTCAGGCATATTCGCGGTACTTTACTATTTTGGCAGGTTACGAGCCAAGGGGGCCTCGCATGCGGTTGATTGCGGACACGGGTCGCCACCTTCGATAGCTGAGGCAATGTTCATCTTAAGCCAGCGAAATTACGATCGCGCCGTCGATGACTACAACGCAGCGATCCGGCTCGATCCCACATGCGAGATCGGATTCAACAACCGAGGCCTTGCCTCCCAGCGCAAGCGCCAAATCGATCGCGCGATCGAAGACTACGACGAAGCGATCCGCCTCAATCCCGCCTCTGCGGTCGCTTTTGACAATCGGGCTGCTGCGCGGCAGATCACGGGGCAGGCCGATCTTGCGATTGAGCACAGCGACAAAGCGATCGGGTCTATCGCGGCCTCGCCGCGGTGTTCTTTGCGCGAGCCGACGCCGACCGGGAACCCGGCGCAGTGGGAATTCGCGCCTATCTGGCCGACGGGGCCGATGAGGAGTGCGCGACCGGGATGACGGCCAGCGCCTTCAGCCAATGCCGCCGCGTTCCGCAAACGCGGTTTCCTTCATGCGAGAAGCCGGCGGTACGATCGTGCGCTACGGACTTCGACGAAGCGATCCGGGTCGATCCAACTGTAGCGGCGGCGTCTTCCGGCCGCGCCCACGCGCTCAGATTCGTCGGACATATGACCGGGCCCGTTGCAGACGACCGCAAAGCCCTCACGCTGGCGCTTGATGAGAGGAGTTGGAGCCAGATCGGGAAGGCGTTAAAACAGCTCGGCGCCGCGCCGCGCAGGACGTGGCAGACGTTTCAAAGCGGTGGTTCCTG
>JASHYD010001261.1 GCA_030043175.1 Xanthobacteraceae bacterium
GGGCTCTGACGGCGCGACGCGACCGAGCCAAGAAGGCCGCCGTTCCATCAATTCAGCCTTGTCAACCTCACTATAGAAGAGGAGCGATTACACTGTTTCGGGCGGGTCCGTGACACCAGCCTTCCCGAGCGAGGTCCCGACGCCGGGACGATGGATCAGGTCAGGCCGAAAGTTGGGTCGTGGCACCGACCACGCGCCACCTTAGATTGGTCGACCTATCCTCTCAAACCCCATCAGGTGGCGGCCAGCGCGCCGACCCCGTACAGAAGCATGACCCCGGCGGAACGGATGAGTCGCGAGTGGAGAGATGACCCTTGACAATCCCGGCCCGTTACAGAAGCCCAACTTGGCCGATTGGCGAGCTTGAGCGACAATTTTTGCCGGGCGCAGCCGCAAAAACGCGAGTCGAATCAACGGCGCCCTCCCGCAAAAAGCCTGTAGTGGAGACCTAGTATCTTGTCGATGATGCGGGGTGGCGTTCAATGAAGCGACGTCAACGCTCCGTGATTCGGCATCATGTTCCTGCGATACAACCGACGCTTCAAAGACGGCAAAGAGCATCGCTACTGGAGCATCGTCGAGTCCAAGCGCTGCGCCGGTGGCAAGGTGGTCCAGCGGCAGGCGCTGTATCTCGGCGAGATCAATGACAGTCAGCGCGAGGCTTGGTGCCAGTCGATCGAAGCCTTCGATGAAGGCAGCCGTCGGCACCGCCAGCTGGCGCTGTTTCCGGCCGATCGCGAAGTTCCAGCCTGTGCCGATGGCTATGGCGTGCAGGTGCGGCTCGATGCGATGGAACTGCACCGCCCGCGGCAGTGGGGCGCGTGCTGGCTGGCGTGTCTTCTGTATGAGAAACTGGAGCTCGATCGGTTCTGGTCGGAGCGTTTGCCGGATTCGCGCAAAGGGACGAAGTGGCGGCACATCCTGCAAACGCTGGTGTGCTACCGTCTGATAGACCCCGGCAGCGAGTGGCGGTTGCACCGTCAGTGGTTCGAGCAAAGCGCGATGGCGGATCTGCTTGGTGTCGATTATGGGCTGGTCGAGATACATGCCCTCTACCGCTGCCTCGACAGGCTGCTGGAGCACAAGACGGCGCTATTCGATCATCTACGCCAGCGCTGGCAGGCCTTGTTTGGCGCCGGTTTCGAAGTGCTGCTCTATGATCTGACCAGCACCTATTTCGAGTCATCTCAACCGGATGACGAGAACGACAAGCGCCGTTACGGCTATAGCCGCGACAAGCGCAGTGACTGCGTTCAGGTGGTGATCGCGCTGGTCGTGACGCCCGACGGCTTTCCACTTGCCTATGAGGTGCTGCCTGGCAACACGGCCGACTGCACGACGTTGCGTGATGCTCTGCGCAAGATCGAGGTCCAGTATGGCAAGGCCGATCGCATTTGGATCATGGATCGAGGCATTCCGAGCGACGAGGTCCTTGCCGAGATGAGAAAGGCTGATCCGCCCGTCTCGTATCTCGTCGGCACGCCCAAGGGCCGGCTTTCCAAATTGGAGAAGGCGCTGCTCGAACTTCCCTGGCAGGCGGTTCGCGAGGGGATTGATGTCAAGCTTCTTCGGCGGGACCAGGAGATGTACGTGCTGGCGCAGAGCCATGCACGCATCAACAAGGAACGCGCCATGCGGCGACGCAAGCTCAAATGGCTATGGGCGCGTCTCAAGCAGATCGCGGCAATGGAGAATCTCTCACGCGAGGAACTGCTCATGAAGCTCGGCGCCGCCCGCGCCAAAGCGAGAGCGGCATGGCGTCTGATCGATATCGATGTGGCCGAGAAGGATGCCACCTTCACCTTCGCGCTCAACCGCGACCAGCTGCGAAAGACACGCCGCCGCGAGGGGCGCTATCTGCTGCGCACCAATCTGTGCGACGAGGATCCGGCCAAGCTGTGGAAGTTCTACATCCAGCTCGTCGAGATCGAGGCTGCATTCAAGAACCTCAAGGACGATCTGCAGCTCCGCCCGATCTATCACCAACTAGAGCACCGCATCGAAGCGCACATCTTCGTCGCCTTCGTCTCATATTGCCTGCACATCACGCTGCGCGCCATGCTCAAGCCGCTGGCTCCCGGCCTGACCCCGAGGGCCGTTCTTGACAAGCTCGCCGCCATTCAGATGCTCGACGTCCACTTCCCTACCACCGACGGCCGTAAGCTGATCCTTAGCCGCTACACCGAACTGAACGCCGACCAGAAGCTCTTGGTAAAGCAACTCAAGCTCGACCTGCCGTCGCAGCCGCCGCCGCGCATCACCGCGCCGCTCGGACAGCCGGTACGCGCCGCAATCCAGCAAGTGTAGTGGAGACTTCCGGGAGCCCCCCGTTGATTCTATTCACTTTTTCTCGCCAATCGGCCAAGTAGGGCTAAAGGGTGACCCGCCGAACACCGCCCCTCCCCCGGCGGAGCAAACGCATGTGGGCAGCTCGCTCTTTTTTCCCCGCTTGCGCAGAAGGTCGGAATTTGCGCTCGTTGCGCGGATTCGCGGTGAGAAGGCCTCTGATGGCCCCGCGTGGCGAGGTCGTGCTTGCTATCCGCGAACGGAGAGAGGGAGCATGGCGCG
>JASHYD010000134.1 GCA_030043175.1 Xanthobacteraceae bacterium
CCGAAGCGATCTCGGTCGCGACGCGCGCGATACCTTCCTCGGGCTCGCCAAGACCTGCGCCAAGCTCGGCATTAGCTTCTGGAATTATCTCGGCGCACGGCTCAATGTCCCAGGCGTCGCCGTCCCGCCCCTTCCCAATTTGGTCCTCGCCAGAGCCCAACCGCCCTGACTGCCATAACTTTTGCTCCTGGTACAAATCAGCCTGAAGCGCTGAAAGGCCAGACTCACCAAAAACTCACCAACAGAAAGCAAGCATTGGTCGGTGATCGGCGCCCCGTCGTCGCGGACAACGACGCCGACCGGTGACAATCAAGCGACCTGGACAGCCGATTTAGAGGCCGAATACATATAGCATCGACGCCGCCGTCTGGTTCTTCAGCTCGGGCGCGTTCTGGATGATGAACGGCCACATGCGCGCGCCCACCAGAACCGCAACGTACTGCTTGCCGTTGACCGCGTAGCTGATCGGGGGCGCCTGAATGGGACTGCCGACGTTGAAGCTCCACACCTCGTTCAGGGTCTTGGCGTCATAGGCAGAGAACGTGCCGTCGTAGTGGCCGAGGAAGACCAGATTGCCGGCGGTCGCGAGCGCGCCGGCCATGTTCGGATAGTCGAGCTTGCGGACGGCCTTTGTCTCTCCGGTTGTTGGATCGATGGCCTTGAGGCTGCCGTAGAGGCGGTCCGGCGTCTTGGGGGCTCCCCCCATGAACCGCTCACGCGGCTTGATTGGGCCGCCTTGATCCACCATGTCCTCCTGCACCACCAGCTCGAGGTAGTTGCAGCCCTCAATCGAGGGAACGTAAAGCAACCCGAGCTCCGGATTGTAGGCGCTCGGTTCCCAGTTCTTGCCGCCGTTGTTCGTCGGACACAGCTTGCCGCTGTTCGGCCTGGCGCGGGTGCCGTGGGTGCTCGCCACATACATCTGGACGTCGCTATTGGGGTTGTAGTTGAGCGGCAGGCCGGTCTTGCGGTCGAGCCCCGGCGTCCAGTTCAACTCGTCAACGTACTGCTTGCCAGCGATGAAGGAGCCGTTTGTGCGATCGAGCGTGTAGAAGAAGCCGTTGCGCGCCGCGTGCACGAGGAGCTTGCGGTCCTCGCCATTGACCTTGGCGTTGATGATCGGGTGCTCGGAGATTTCATCGAAGTCGTAAGGGTCGTTGGGGGTGTATTGATAGCCCCACTTGATCTTGCCGTCGGCGGCATTGATGGCGAGCACGCTTCCGGTCCATTTGTTGTCGCCCGGCCGGTATTCCGCGTCCCAGTCCGGTCCCGGATTGCCGATGCCCTGGTAGAACGTGTCGGTTTCTGGATCGTAGGTCGCGGTCTCCCACACCGAGCCGCCGCCGTGGCGCCAGCGTTCCTTGCCGTCTTTCCAGGTTTCGCTCCCCGGTTCGCCGGCGCCCGGGATCGTATACGTCCGCCACGCCGCCTTGCCGGTGTTGAGATCGGTCGCCTCGATGAAGCCCCGGATGCCGCGTTCCCCGCCGGCGTTGCCGACGATGGCGAGATCGCGGATGACGAGCGGCGCGATGGTGAGCGTTTCCCCGATCGCCGGATCGATGATCTTGCGCTCCCAGGCGACTTCGCCGGTCGCCTTGTTGATCGAGAACATGCGCCCGTCGAGCGCGATCGAGATCACCTTGTCCTTCCACAGCGCGACACCGCGGTTGTTGATGCCGCAGCAGGCAACATCGGCCGCCCAGGCGCGGTCGACGCCGGGGTCCATCTTCCACTTGATGACACCCTTGCGGCCCGTGGACACGTCGATCGCATAAACCGAGCCCCAGCCGTCCGGCACGTACATGATGCCATCCTCGACCAGCGGGGTCGCTTCCAGGTTGCCGTGGGCATAGCGGCCGCCGCTTTGGAACCCGCTCAGCGCAACCGTGAATGCCGGCTTGAGGCTCTTCACGGTATCGGGGTTGATCTCCTTGAGCAGGGAATAGCGGTGGCCCTGGTAATTGCCATGGTGCAGAATCCAGTTCTGCGGTTCCCGCTGCGGATTGAGGGTGCGCTCGACGGTGATGTCGGCCGCGCGCACCGGGGTGAGGGCCGTCGCCACCAACAATGACGTCGCAAGGGCGATACCAAAAGGCTTTGCTGTCATCGCGTTTCCCCCTTTTCTGCCACGACCAAGTGCGGCTTCCGATGAAGCCGGCCCTGCATTCCAAATTGAAGCCGGCCACCGTTCCGATCTGAAGTCGGCCACACGTGGCGGCATTCCGACGGGTCAAGAAGATGTTGTTCTTGTTTTTCGACCTGGGTCAAGCGCCCCCTAAGCGCGGGGCGTAGAGAACGGGTTCGTCTGGAACGGTGAGAGGCCTGTTGTCCCTGTCGGAAGCCATCCCACCGAGATCATCGACAAGCTCAACAGAGAAATCAACGCGGGTCTTCCCGATCCCAAGATGAAGACGCGCTTTGCCGATCTTGAGTTCACGCCACTGTCACTTCCTCCCGCGGACTTCAGCCAGGCTCGTCGTCGACGAAACCGAGAAATGGGGCAACGGTGGTGAAGTTTGCGAACATCAAGCCGGAGTCAGATCGCCAGAAGACCAACCCGCTGCGCCCCCGACAGCGGCAAGCAGAACCGTCGGAGATCCGATGGCGCCGCCAATCCAACCCGGCAGCCATCCACTCGCCGCGCCGATCAACGAGCCGATGGCACCTCAGTGCATACAGCGGGAGGGTGGGTTTCGCGACGGATTGCCCTCGCCACTCCCCCCGCCCAGGGCTCCATGGTAAGCGATTTCGGTGCGGGTGGGGGACACGCTCAGGCACCATCGGGTTCACGCCCAAAGGCGACAGTCGAAGCCACTTGACGCTCCTCCCTAAAACTCTAGAGCACTCCGAGAGTCCGTCGCGTTGGCAAAACGGGCCTTTGGCGACCTCAAAAACTAGAGTCGTAAAAACGATTAATCTAGAGATCCCTCGTTTTTCGCTCGGATGATCAATCTGTGCCCTTCAGCTTGAGCGTACCGGCCATCGTTCCATGATGGACAACGCACCAAAAATCTGTCGCCTCTTTGAAAGTACCCAGAACCTCAAACCGCATGGTTCCGGTGAATCTCACCCCAACTTTGCTGGCGGCATCGCAATCATCTCGCGGAGCACGGCACTCGGTGCATTCGTTTGGCCGCACGCCTGGACGAGATCCTTGTCTTCAGCCGGCTGCCCGCCTTGATTCTTCTTTGTGGTGATAAAGCCGTGAGGAATTGGGCCCGCGGTAATTTGAATCTCAAGGATATCCCCGATCTTCAAATCGTCCACAACAAGAGGCGTGATGGGCGTCGATCGTTGACCATTGTACGCCCAACTCACTTGCTGAGTACCCACGATTACATGCGTGTCCGCTGCCAAGCCACCGCTCGACAACAGTGGCATCATACCCAAAACGATGCTAACCACAAAAACATGCGGAAGTATCTTTTTCATGTGCGGCTCCTTTTCACCTTTTATTGACTATTCCAATGACGTTGGCTCCCATACCTCAATCGGAGCCATTAGTCCGTGATCTTCATGCTTAAGTATATGGCAATGGAAAACAAAACGTCCGATCTGCTGGCTCGCATCAAAACTCATAATGATAAACACCTTGCTGACCGGAGGGAGTGGAATTGTGTCGTGCCAAATGGGCGCTGCTGCTGTCTCTATGGCCGTGCCCGAGCCTTCATCGTAAAGCCAGCAACAGTTCAATCTGTCAATCTTCTTAATCGCGATGTCGAAGTTCATCACGGTCAAGCTTGTCTGATGCGAAACTGACAGCGCCGCCGCTGGTGGCTATCGGGTTTGGATATCCCGGACTCTATGAGCTGACGGCTGGCGCCACAGAAATCTCGAGCGAAGCCTTCAAGATCGGCCTGTCCGGCCGCTCCGCGATGCTCGGCGATCCGCGGGACAGCAAAGGCTCGCCTGCGACTTGGGTTGTCGGCGCACCGGGAGCTGAACTCGATGCGCTGGTGATCGTGGCCGGCGACACACGCCAAAACGTCGACGCCAAAGCGAGGGAGCCGGGGTCAAGACGGTCATGCAGACGGGCGGCGTGCTGCCGGGCCATTTGAAAGGCCACGAGCATTTCGGTTTCGACGACGGCGTCTCGCAGCCTGGCATTCGTGGTCGCGTTTCTGAGGCGCCGAACGATGTCCTCACGGCGCGTCATATCGCTCCGGGGCAATTTCCGGCCGAAGATCTCTACGGCTATCCTGGCCAAGACTTGGTCTGGCCCGGCGAATTCGTGATCGGCTATCCGCGCGCGAGTCCCGACCCGCTGATCCCCGGGCCTGTCGAGCGCGCGCTGCCTGCCTGGACGACAACGGCTCATTCCTCGTCTATCGAAGGCTGGCGCAGGACGTACCCGGTTTCTGGCGCGCGATGCACGATGAGGCCGTGCGGCTTTCACAACTGCCTGGCTTTTCGGGCCTGACAGGCGAGGCGCTCGCGGCCAAGCTTGTCGGACGCTGGCCGAGTGGAGGGCCGGTCGCGCGTACGCCAAAAGCCGATAGTCCGGCGCTCGGCGCAGAGCAGCTTGCCAACAATCATTTCCGATTTGATTCCGATACGACGGCGACGGTTTCTCGCCGATGCTGACCTCGCCGAGCGGTCGCGAAGAGATAAGCCCTGCAGATCTGATCAAGATGCTGGAGGGGATGGTCGCGTGCGGGATGGTTTTCGAGCGCCGCGCAGTGGCCAGCGAGCGCTACCCCTTC
>JASHYD010001262.1 GCA_030043175.1 Xanthobacteraceae bacterium
ATGATCGCCATGTCCGAAATGAAGGCCCCTTACTGTAGCGAACCGATCTTTGAGGTAACATGGCCTATATGATGGCCAAATTTGTCGCTCGACCGCTCCTAACGCCCGATACACGATCGCCCGCCCGATACCGAGCGCCTTGGCGATGGCCGCAACACCGAGCCGTTGCTATTTCACCGCGCGCGCACTGCGCCTAGCTATGGGGATAAACCTCGCGCTTCTCGCCGCAAGTAGGCTGCTTTCGGCTCACTTACGGGGCGGAGATTTCCTGAGACTAGGATTTCGCGGAGTGACCAAGCGGCGAGGAGAATCCGATGACGTCGATGTCGCTGGCGGCAGCGTTCTGGCTCGGCCTTCACTTTATAGTGGCTGGGCCGCTGCGCTTGCCTCTCGTCGAGAAGCTTGGCGAGCGCCCCTTCCGCGGCATCTTTTCTTTGCTGAGCACCGCGGGGCTGGGGTGGTTCATCCTCGCCTACCGTGCCGCGCCCTGGATCCCACTATGGCCAACAACTCCGAGTTCGGGCTGGCTCGCGTTTGTTCTCGTGTTCCTGGGGTTTCTTCTCATTGTGGTCGGCATCGGCCCCATGAATCGGACGGACACGCACCCCGCTCGGATGATTGATGGCAAGCTGCCGCTCTACGGCATCACGCGGGTCACGCGTCACCCGCGCCTTTGCGGCGTATCGCTTTGGGCAATCGCCCATCTGTTGGTCAACGGTCACCTGGCCGCACTTTTCATGTTCGGCGCGCTACTCGTCACGGCCATAAATGGCATGGTGTCCATTGACCGCAAACGGCGCCGTACACTCGGCGCGCCCTGGGACGAGTTCGAAAGGCAGACCACGCGCCTGCCATTCGCCGCGATTCTTACAGGCCGCACCCGCTTCGAATTTGGCGAGTTTCATATCTGGCAGGTCGCGCTGGTGGTCGCGCTTTTTGCGGGCGTTTTCTGGCTGCACGGCATCGTCGGGCCATCGCCACTCCGGGCCGTACGGGCTTAACCAAACGGTGTCGCAGCATTTCTCCTCGCCGAATTTAAACTGCTGCGATCCGCTTGCGATCGCATTGTCGGCCGCGGCGGCGGCACGGCGGTCAACTACCGGCTAAAACCGCGTTGGTTCGTAGTAGCTAGCTGCCGTCCCCGACCTGATCGAGGACCCATAGCGGCTAAGGGCCTAGAAAAGACGTGGTGGCCCCCGGGGATCAAGTCTACGTTGTCACTGTTGCCGCAGGGATGGTAGCGCTCGGCCGACTTGTGCGATTTCTTCGCTGATCAGTCGACCGAGACCTTTTGTTCCAGCAAGCTTATTGGCGCGAGATGGCCGTGTCAGGGTCGCTGAGATGCTGCAAACCGCTTTTCGGGGGAAGCGAGCTCTGGCGGCCCATCCGAACGGGGGTGAACCCGCTACGGTTCAATGCGGGATTCGGAGGCCAGTACAGATTGTCGCCTCCGGGCTGTTCGGGACTTATCCTGGGCGGGCTGCTGGGCTTTTTGAAGCTCAAGCACCTCCCAACGCGCTACCAGCCCTAACCAAAATGCCTTGTCGCTAGCATTGTGAGCGTCAGTGGCAAGGCGACGGCATTCATCGGCACGCCGCCGGAAATGTTCTACACTCACTTGTTTCCTCCCTGCCGATCGGCCCACCTCCCTTTTTTATCTCCGATCGGAAACTCAAGACTTGTCTAATATCCGTTGCCACGCAAGCGATTTACTTCCGCCGCATCAATTTAAATGTCAAAAGATACATGTATAAATAAGCTACGATAATTTATCTTGCTTACTTGACGGCAGTGACAGTCTAATTACGCGTGCTCTCGTACCCCCACTCAGCGAGAGCGGTGGCCCCCGGCCCTCCCCAGCCCCTACTACTCAGCCGGGGGCTTTTTTTTAAGGATCAGCCAAGGCAAAGACAAGAAGACGAGCCGGAGAGCGGTCGCGCCGCGCCGCCCCAGTGCGATGGGCGTGTCGTCACCATCGGTTGACTTATGGGTAGTCATTTCGAGGCGAGAGGAATTTCCAGGGAGAGGAATAATGAGAGCGATAACTTGTTTCGCCATCATGGTGCTGGCGACCGCGACGGCGGCGAACGTGAGTACGGGATCGTAGATGTTGCGGATCAGGCGACGGGTAACGTTTTCACCGGCATCCCACGATATAAAATGTACCGGACGATCAGAAGGTTCAACGACTCCGCTCGCCCCATTATGGGATCGGATCTGATCGGACGGTACCTGTTTTGGGCGCAATGTCCCGCCGCTGTTTTGCGCTCTGCTTCGGCGGCGAGCGCGACAATGCTCATGCTGATTTATGTCGTAATGAAGCGGAGTGGGTGGCGTTATAATTAAAATTCCTCCCCAGCGCCGAACCTGGCGGGGGAAACAATCTAAAGCGAGCGTACGCTCCTTGCTTCACCCGCCGGCGCAATAGGTGCAGCCCGCTTCCTGGGCGCGGTTGACGCCCCACACGCCCGAAGGAATCACCATGATTCCCGCGATGACGTTGGCGGCGAATTCCTTTGCCGCTTCGTCCGCGGTCACGCCGGCATTCTTGGCAAGCCGCCTCGCATGACCCCGAAGCGCGACCTCGCAGGCGCCGAACACCGTGCCGCGCGCGAGCAGCTTGTCGATCGCGGCATTGTCGTTGCGCAGGACGCCGGGCTTCGCCTCAAAATAGGGGTTTTTCAGCGCCGCAGCCTTGGTTTCGGGATCGTTGATCTTTTCAGCCTCACCGATCTTGTATTTCGCCCACATCGCGTGGTTGAGGGCGAGCGGGAAGGCCTCGTGGCGAAGAATGACAACCCCGGTCGCCGATTTGTTCGGAGTAAGGAAGTTGTGCACGAAGCCGAATGGGGCACCGTCGTTCACCGCGTACACGTCGACGACCTGCTTGTGGCGTCCGGTCAGTTTGCCCGGCCAGTCCGGCCCATCGTCCGCTTCGGTCTCGGCACGTGGCGCGGTCGGAACGGACGCCGCGACGCCCAGGGAGAGCACGCCGATAATACGGGTGAAAAAGCCGCGGCGTGGCGTCATGATTTCGGTCATCGTGTCCTCCCGTGATTGCCTTTAGCGGGATCAGCCTCGCTCAAGATCGTTCGGCGCCCCCGGGTCATTCGCCGCAGGGGCCTGAGCTAAAGCCCGAGTACCGCTTCAGCCCATTGGCGCATCATATCGCCGCTGAGGAATTTGAGCACGGCCTGTTCTTGAGCGACCGCCTTGTCGTCGGCGAGAACGGTAGCGACGATCACATCGCAACGGTTGTTGAAGGCGAGAGACAGCACCGATTTCGTAGATGAAACGCCGACTTTATAACCGCGGCTGCGGCCTTTCATCCAGTGCACCGTGATGGGCCGGCCGGGGCCGAGCGGCGATCTCTCGCTGCCGATGAGGTCTATGTCGCTGACGCGATCGAGCTCCTCGTCGTCGGCCACTCCGGTCTGACAATTGCAGAAACCGATTTTCGGCCGCAGATAGAGACTGACGTTCGTCCCGCAAGCAATACCTTTGCACTCAAAAGCCCACCCCTCTCCCCACTGGTCGATGGGGAACGGCCACTTGCCTTCGGTCCAGACTGGTTCATCGCGCGGAGCGACGCGATGAATGACAGAGGGCGGCTTTGCGACGAGGAAGACCGCTGAGCCGCCAATCCCGACGACAAGCACCACGGCGGCGACGGTTACGAACAGCCTGCTCATGATCGCTGTTCCACCTGCTGTCGGCCTCGTTCGAACGCGTCCGGTTCCCAAGAACTCAAGAAGCGCCGCGACTAGGTTGCCGCGGCTGCCTGCGGTCAGAACCAACTTGGTTTCTGCTCGGGAGGATACACCGGTACCGCCGGAACGAAGCCATTCCGGTTGGGCATCTCGACCTTCGGTAGCGTTTTGGCATCCATCACATCCGACTCTTGGATGATGCCGTTCCGATAGAACAGAAACGCGACCACCGAATAAACTTCGTCAGGGGTGAGCGATCCTGGATTACTAGCGGGCATCGCGCGGTTGATATAGTCCCAGACGACTACCGCGTAGGGGTAGTAGCTTATAGCGGACTTTTCATTTTCTTTAAACGTTCCGCGATGCGGGTTGCCGGGATTGCCCAACACCAGACGCCGGACTGCGCCCCCTTCGCCATTCTGCCCGTGGCATACCTGGCAGCGCTTCGCGAAGACCGCCGCGCCTTCCTTGGGGCTGCCATGCCCAGGAGGAAGTTCCTTTCCCTCTGGACCGATCATGAAATCGAAGCTCTTGATTTCCTGCTGGCTGAGCGGCGTGCCCACATTAAACCGCGGCTGCGACTGTGCCAGCGCCACCGCAGGTGCTGCCAGGATTATAACTGGCAAGAGCAGATTAAGAGAACATCGCATTGTGCACGCTCCCATCTCGGGTCACCCGCCAAGGTTGCATGGCATTGTAATGCTGCCCACGGACAGGTTTTTTCGCTTCCTCGTCACTAATGCCCCAGTCCTTGTACAACTCCGCTATCGAGGGCTGAACTTCTCCCTGATCGTCGGTGCAACGAGACACGATCACCGCCTCTTCTCCGTCCCAAGCCCAGTCAAAGGTAAACCGCGTATGCGCCTTCGGGAGCACTGGCGCCTGAAGCTTCGCTTCCTTCCAGGTCTTGCCGCCGTCGATGGATACATCGACCTTGCGGACCGCGCCCCCACCGGACCAGGCCAAGCCGGTGATCTGGACGTATCCCTTGCCGGGCATAGCCATCCCACCTGAAGGCCGCGTAATCACGGATTTCGGCCCCCACTGAAAATGGTACCAGCGGTATTTGCCGCCCAGATCCGCTCTCGCGATGGCGGCATGGTTCACTCCGGTCGGGTCAAGGAAGTGGTCCACCACCTTGATATGTTTCAAGTACTTCACGTTGTTCAGGCCTTCCCAGCCGGGGACCAGCAGACGCAATGGGTAACCCTGCTCAGGCCGCAGCGGCTCGCCATTTTGGTCGTAGGCCACGATGCAGTCATCCATGGCTTTTTCCAGTGGAATGGTGTGAGACCACTTGCCGGCTTCCGCCCCTTCCGCGACCACCCAGCTTGACCCTGGTTGCACGCCGGCCTCGTTCAACAACACGGAAAGCGGCACGCCGGTCCATTCGCTGCAACTCGTCATTCCCCACACATACTGGACCGGCAATCCCATGTACTCAGTACCATTATCATGGCCCATGGGATTGCCGTTTGCCTGGCACTCCACGAAATGAATCCGGGATACTGACGGCAGCCGCTTCAGGTCATCCATGCTGAAACTCAATGGACGATCCACCATGCCGTGGATCGTGAGGCGATGCTGCTGCGTATCGATGACGGGAAAGCGGGAGGTGTGCAATTGCACGAAGTGAAGAGGGGCCGGTGTGATGATCCCCGAATAATCCTGAATTGGAGTGAAGTAAGTGATGTGATTAATGTTCCGTCTGACCCCTCGGCGCTCGTCCCCGTGGATGTGAGCATCGTTGGGCTGTCCTTCAGACTTGACTGAAGACCCGGCTGACTGGCCTCTTGCGGCCCATTCTGCACCTGCGCTCGCGCCCGCTGTCAGGCCAGCTAGTGCAGCAGCTTGTTTCAGGAACCGCCTGCGGCCAGAACCATTTGATTCCATGATTGCCTCCCGTGATCCCGAATTTCCGATTTTGAGCTTGCCTTGGCTCAAGGCCTCGCCAACACAACCCTGCAGTGTCCAGTAAAATCGTCAGTGTGTCAATGAAGCGTCATCCTGATAGCGGGTCATTTTGAAGACTCACTGCCGTCTTCCTCGCATCTAGACGAGCAGCTTGTGCGACGAGAATGACCGCGGCATGTTATGTATTTGCGGTCAGTCGCGTCATGAAAACGCGGACAGTCGAACAAAATGGGAGGATAAAGTATGATCAACAATCACTTTTCCACTGTTTTCGGCGCTGTGGTCGCGCTGGTCGTTCTGGCCGCACCGACAAATGCCGCTGAGCGGACCGCCGTGGTTTCGCAGGGCATCGCGCCGACCGGGGAGCGAGAATACGGCGCCAAGTTGCTGGTTTGCGCCACCTGCCACGGCGCGAGGGGCGAACCGCAAAATCCAACGATTCCTGTCATCTGGGGTCAGCAGGAAAATTATCTCCTAAAGCAACTCCACGACTTCGAGAGCGGGGATCGCGCCTTCGAGGCCATGGCGTGGATGACATCAACCCTCTCGCAGTCAGAAATGGCGTCTGCAGCGGCTTATTTCGCCAAGAAGAGTTGGCCGGCGCGATCTGCTGGTGCCACCTCCGCATCGCCGCCCGCCTTAGTGGCCGTCTGCCAGGCTTGTCATCAGCAGAACTTTGGTGGCGGCCTGCCGGCGCCGCGGCTGGCCGGCCAAAGCTACCAATACCTGGTCGGGGCGATGCGCAGCTACGCCGAAGGTGAGCGAACCAACAGTACCGAGATGACCAGTATTATGAAGGCGCTTTCGTCCGCCGAACGGGAGGAAATGGCACGTTACATATCTGGTCTCTGAACACACCAGGTCTCTGAACACACCAGGTCTTTGATCAGGGCGCTCTCGCTCAACATCAATGTCGCATCGTTCCGACCGAACCCTCGCAGAACGAGAGGTGCCGGACCTGTGCGCGTGCTGGCCGGCAACAATGTCGAGATCGGTGCGGCGTGGAAGTGGACCTCGAAGGAGAGCACCGTGTATCACTAGTGAAGCTCGACGACCTCTCCTTCCCGGCACCGATTTTGGCCAACATCGTCGAGGTCGAAGGCGCTCGCGCCCTCGTCTGGTCGCGCTGATCCGATCCGCGCCTGAGAGCCGCGGCGCAAGCGCCACGGCCCTCACGCCCGCCTGGGATGATGCAGAGCGCAGCGCTCGCAAAACGCCCAGAAATCCGCCGCGCACACGACACCACTTTGCATAATGTTCAACTCCGCACAATCGACGTATTGCGGTGCACCGTAAAGCGTCGAATTCGGCGCTGCCTGGAAGAAGACCGCGAGCACGGGCCGCGAAGCTCTCGGTCAATCTCGATAACCCGAGTTTCCCAGCACCGGCCTTCGCCTCGTTGGTCGCGGTTCGAGGCCGCGATAGCTATGCCCTCACCTGGTCCCGCCACAGCGGCGACTGATCTACACAGACCTCGGCGCTCTGCCCTTCAACGGGGCAGGTTTGTACGTTGGCTTCATTCACTTTGTCATCAGCACCCTGAACAGATTGCCTCGCCCATGATCACCAGGCATACGGCCTCCGCTGCGGTGATGTCCTCGATCATGCAGCAACGCGCTCGCCTCGACGCCCAAGCCCCTGCCCAGTTTGTCTACCATGACGAATGTGCTTGCTGTGTGAGTTCTTGCGGCGAAATGCGCGGCCGCGATGAGCATCTCGCCCCGCGTCGCATCGTATATCGCCACTGTTGCCACAGCAAACCGTCAGACTCGCGCTTATGCGAAAGGCACCGAAAATGCAGGATATATTTTTCGTTGATCTGCGAAATCGCGTCGGTTCTGCATCACATGCGGAAGGAGATGACATGCTGAGCACCCGCAGGGAACCCCGAAGCTGGACTGCGGCGAGGAGACCGCGCTTTTGGAAAGCCTTGAGGGCAGGAAAGGCGTGCCGCCGACCAACACCGGCACCAAGTTTTTCCGCGTTTCGGGTCGCGTCAACAATCCCTGCAATGTTGAATAGGCCAAGGCATGCGCGGAGCTACCCGGGATGGCTCCCAGTTTATCTGACCAAGAGTGGGGTTCTGCGATGGCGCGCCTGATGGTCGGTCTCGAACTTGATCAAGTCCGGCTGATAGTCCGCGACGTCGACAGTAGGCTCGACCCGGTCGGGTTCGCGCGACTACATGGCAGCAATGGCGTCAGTGAGGTTTACCGGATCGACCTCGCCGGGACAGGAAACCCGCTCGTACTCAAAATTTGTGATGACGAGCCTGCGTGGATCGTGGCGAAGGAGGCCTTAGTTGCCGGCTGGGTCGGCGAGCGCGCGGGCCTGCCAATTCCGCGCTGGCTTCGGGTTGACGAGCGACGGACCTGCATCCCGTTCCGCTTTGCGATCACAACCTGGCTCCCAGGCGTGACGGTGCGGAGCCTGATCGGTGCGCCTGGCGTCGACGCCGCCTATCGGCAGATGGGGGCGTTGCTGAGGCGTCTACACGCCATTCCCATGGCTGCTTACGGTCACATCGTCGCCGACGGCATTTGGCGGCCCCAGCCGACCAATGATGAATACATGCGCTCGGCCTTCACCCAGGCGTTTCGGTAGTTTCGCGAGCGAAGCGGGGAGGAGAGCTTGACGCGCCGCTTGGAGGAGAAAGCGCAGTCGCGCTTCGACCTTCTGCCCTACAATGCGGGACCTGTCTTATGTCATGACGACGTGCAACAGGCAAACGTGCTGGCCGAGTATGGCAGGAACGGCAACTTGCAACTTACCGGCCTGGTCGATTTTGGCAATGCTCGGGCTGGAGATGCACTGTTTGACCTCGCGAAGGCACTGTTCTGTTGCGCCCACGAGGATCCCCGCAGCCGAGAACCTCTTCTCGCCGGATATGGAGGCATCAACCATCCGAACCCTGGGGAGGCGCTCTGGCTCTATACGCTGTTCCATTGGGTCGTCATGTGGTGCTATCTAGACTAACGCGCCGTGGCAACACTTCTGACGGCCCAGCAGGGCTACCGTGCGACTTGGACGAGATGAGCCGATAAATCGTCTTCGCGTTCTGAGACTGGGGGGGCGAGGTCAAGGCAATTTACCTCGGTAAGTCATTTGACATTCGGCCGTCACAAGGCCCGCACGGTCCGCATCTACTACGCGTGCTCAGAGGTCGGCAACGAGATTGTGCAATGGACACCATCCGGCTCCAAAGCAAACGTCGTCTGTGCGCCAAATTGATAGGGCAGCGCCCGCTCAATCAGCTCTCTTCCTTGACGGGTGCCCCGTTTCGACCGCGCCACCTCCACGCCGCTTTCCTTCCAATCGAGATGAAGCCAAGGCTTATCACCTTGTCCTGTTCCTTCTGGCCGCCATCGGATCGTCAGGTGCCCGTTCGGCTGCTTGAGTGCGCCATGTTTAATCGCGTTGGCTACGAGTTCGTGCACGACCATCGCAAGGGTCTGGACTGTGCTGGAGCGCAGCCGAACGCCTTTCGGCCCGTCGAGAGTGACCGATCCATTTTCTCCCACACCAATCGCGTGCGCGGCCAGCTCAGCATTGAGCAGCTCATCAAAGGTGACCCGGCCGCCTTCTTTCGTGCGAAAGAGGAGCCCTTGCGCGCGGGCTAAAGCTTCAAGGCGGTCGTGATAGCGGGCCTTGAAATCGTCTAATGTCTCGCTCGTTTTCAGCGTGTTGTCGGCTATTGTG
>JASHYD010001263.1 GCA_030043175.1 Xanthobacteraceae bacterium
CTCCTCGTAGGCCGCCCTGGCGCAGGCGAGCGCGTAGTGCGGATTTGCCTTGTAGCCGTCGAAGAAATGCTCGCAATCGAGCAACACCTCGCGACCCTTCGCCTTGGCGGCGCGCACGCTGTCGCGGATCGAGCAGAGATTGTCCTCAAGCGTCGTCTCAAGGGCGACGCGCACGTGGTAGTCCCAGGTCTTCGCCACATAGCAAATGGCGTCGGCGCGGGCATCGAGCAACGCTGCAAGACCTGGATCGTTGGCGGTCGAGCGGCCGGGCCGCCGCGCCATGCCGAACGCCGTGAATATCGCACGATAGCCGCGCTCGCCTGCGAACAGCTCGGTGTCGACCGGGTTCGCGCCCGGATAGCCGCCCTCGATATAATCGACGCCGAGATCGTCGAGCAGCGCCGCGATGGTGAGCTTATCGTGCAGCGTGAAGTCGACGCCGTTGGTCTGCGCCCCATCGCGCAGCGTGGTGTCGAATAAATAGAGGCGTTCGCGCGGCATTGTTCACCATCAATTGCAGAGCACGCAGGACAGACGACAGGTGCAGGGGCGCCGCGGGTGGCCGCGTTGCCGGCAGACGCGGCGCGCAAGGCGGGCGCCGGCCACAAAGGTCACCGCCATTGGCGCTAAGCTGATCGGCTTGGACTCCCTCCCGTGTGGGGGAGAGGAGAAGCGGCAGGCTTCGCCAAGTCTCAACCTGGCCCCCGCGACGGGCCCTCCTGCCTCTGTCGTGCGGGCTTCGGGACAGCTCATGACACGCTCCGGCGTCCTGCGGACAGCGTCTTTTCGACCGTCGTATTGGCAAGCCACTCGTTGTTTCGCGATACCGAGTTGCGCCGTTGCGGCACAAAACCGCGGCGCGTGAAGAAGCCGAGGGCGGTATCGCTGGCATCCGCGGTGAGCTTGGCGGCGCCGCGTGCCGCCGCGAGCTTTTCGATTGCATCGCAGAGCTGGGCCCCGATGCCCCGCCCAGCCACGGCGGGATGGACATAGAGCATGTCGATGACATCGCCGCCCGTGAGAGCCGCAAAGCCAACCGCTGCGCCTTCGATGGTGGCGACCAGGGTCAACTCGCCCGTAAGCCGCTCGCCAAATGCCGCTTCGTCGCTGGCCGAGGCCATCCAGGCGGCCTGCTGAGCCTCGGTGTAGTCGTCGCTCGTGAGCTCCGCGATGCTGGCGCGCAAGATTTCAGCGAGCAACGGCGTGTCGCTTAACAGAAACGGCCGCAAGCCGGCGGGCGATTTGACGGTCATGACGCCGCGCCCTCCCCCGCTTTCTCAAGGCAATCGCGTTTATGCGCGGTCCTCGCCTCCCCCGGCTGGGATGAGGCCGGCATTTGCGCGCTTTGCCGCAAATGGCGGGTCAGCTGGCCTCGCCGCGGGCTCTCAGTCGCAAGTCTGAGCTTGCATAGCCGCGCCCTCACCCCGACCCTGTGCCGGCAAGCGAAACGGCGGCCGGCCCACGTGCGATTACCCGAACGGGCAGAGCGCCTTTGCCTCGTCATCGCGCCATCTCCCAGGCGGTGCCATCCTTGGTATCCTTGAGCATCACACCCATGGCAGCGAGTTCGTCGCGGATGCGGTCGGACTCAGCAAAGTTCTTCGCCGCACGTGCCCTTGTTCGAGCCTCGACAAGGGCGTTGATTCTCGTAGCGTCAACCTGCTTTCGCCGCGGATGCCGGTTCAAGTATGTGCCGCATGTCGTTTCGAGCAGCCCTAAGAGTTCTGCCGACGCTTTGAACGTGCGTTTCAGCTCACTGTGACGAAGAGCTGGCGTCGGACCACGAATCTCGCCCGCGATGGCGTGAAGCCGCGTCAGTGCGTTCGGAGTGTTGAGGTCGTCGCAAAGCGTTTGCAGCACGACCCGATCAGGGCCGGCCCTTGCGTCCGATGCCATGTCGCCGACAATCTCGTACCAGTGGTCTATCGTTCTCTCGCTCTCCTCAAGTCCCCGCATCGTCCAATCGATTGGCTGCCGGTAGTGGGTGCGCAGCATATTGAGGCGGATGACCTCGCCTGGCCAATCAGCGAGCAGCTGGTGGATCGTCACGAAATTCCCCAGGCTCTTCGACATCTTCTCGCCTTCGACCTGCAAGAACCCGTTGTGCATCCACCAATTCGCCATTGCGGGCGCATGGAATGCGCAGCGCGATTGGGCGATCTCATTCTCGTGGTGGGGAAACACGAGATCGATTCCGCCGCCGTGAATATCGAAAATCTCACCGAGGTGCTTCCATGACATCGCCGAGCATTCGATATGCCAGCCGGGTCGGCCGGCCGCGGCGATGCCGCAGGGCGACGGCCAGGCGGGCTCGCCCGGCTTCGACGGCTTCCACAGCACGAAATCCATCGGATCGCGCTTGTAGGGCGCCACGTCGATGCGCGCACCGGCGATCATCTCGTCGAGCGGGCGTTTCGACAGCTTGCCGTAGTCGGCCATCGACGGCACGCTGAACAGCACGTTGCCCTCGGCCACATAGGCGTTGCCGGACTCAACCAGTCGCTCGATCAGCCCGCGCATCTCGGCGATGTGCTCGGTCGCGCGCGGCTCGACCGTGGGCGGCAGGCAGCCGAGCGCAGCCACATCCTGGTGGAACTGCCGATCCGTTTGCTCGGTAACCTTGCGGATCGCCTCGTTCAGCGGCAGATCGGGATATTCCCCCGCCGCCCGCGCGTTGATCTTGTCGTCCACGTCGGTGATGTTGCGCACATAGGTGACGGTCGTCTCGCCTTTGCCGCCGTCCCACACACCCTCTTTGGCGAGGTAGCGCAGCAGGCGGAACAGCACGTCAAACACGATCTCGGGCCTGGCATTGCCGATATGGGCGAAATCGTAGACGGTGGGGCCGCACACATACATGCGCACGCGCTGGGGATCGATCGGCGCGAACACCCGCCTTTCGCGGGTGAGGGTGTCGTAGAGCTTCAGTTCCATCGCCAATAATGCCCGCTTGAGACCGGAAGATGCACACCAATGCGGCCGGCTCCCGCTGGCCAGGGCGTCCATTCGTCTCGGGGGCGAGAAAAGACGGCCTCAGCCAGCTGGTGCTAGCCGATAATCTCCGGGCAAATGCCGCAAATCGCCAAAAGGCCGTTCATGGTGGCGCACAATGGTCATGTGCAGTGGCGCCGTCAAGAGCTTCCAAAAAAAATCCGTAGTGTCGGCGACCCTACTCTGGCATATGTGTGCCCCTCGCGTGCAACAAAGCGCCCGCTCGATCGTTAAGACTTGGTGTACGGAATCCGACCAAAATAGGGTTCGTCCTCAGGATTTCTAACGGTGGTTTGCTATGCGTAAGCTTTTCGTTGTCCCGACAATCATTGTTGTTGTTGCTTGGGCATTGCCGGCCGGCGCCGAAACCAGGGTCTTCATTGTGGAAAACCAGCCCGATGGCTATGGCATCGATCAGTGTCTGGCGAGCGGCGCGAATTGCGGCAAGCCGATGGCGAGCGCCTTCTGTCAGTCGCGCCAATACACCCAGGCCACATCATTCCGCAAGGCCGAGCCGGACGAGATCAGCGGCGGCAGAGCGTCTGGTGACGTGGCGTGCCGCACCCTGCGCTGCATCGACTTCGTCGCCATCGAGTGCGAGAGGTGATTTCAGACTACAGGCGGACCACACCGGACAGATGACAGAGGGCGCTCTCTAACGTAATTATCTGTTATCCGGTATCTGTCATCTGTCCTCTGACATGAAACTCTATTCCTATTTCCGCTCGTCTGCCGCCTACCGCACGCGCATTGCGCTCAATGTCAAGGGCATTGCATTTGAAACTCTGTCGATTCACCTGACCCGCAACGGCGGTGAGCAGCATGCGGCGGAATTTCAAGCCGTGAATCCACAGAAGCGGGTGCCGGCGCTGGCGCTGGATCATGGCGAAGTATTGCTGCAATCGCTCGCCATCATCGAATATCTGGACGAGGTCTATCCCGACCCGCCGCTGCTGCCGAAAGACCCGATCGAACGCGCACACGTGCGGGCAGTGGCGCAGATCATCGCTTGCGACATCCATCCGCTCAACAATGTCGGCCCGCTCAGCTATCTGCGTCGCACCCTCAAGGCCGACCAGAGCGCGATCCAGCAATGGTACCAGCACTGGATCATCACCGGGTTCGAAGCGATCGAGGCGCTGATAAGGCCCGCACCCTATGCATTCGGGCGCCACGTGACGCTCGCTGATGTGTGCATCGTGCCCCAGGTCGCCAATGCGCGGCGATTCAACGTGCCGCTTGATCGCTTTCCCGGCATCGTCGCCGCCGAGGCGGCAGCCACCAGGCTTTCCGCATTCGACGCCGCGCGCCCGGACCTCCAGCCGGACGCCGAATAGTATTGTGGGATCGGCACGGGGCTGATTCGTGTCGCTCGCTCCGCAACCTGCGCGCCAAGCGCGAACCTGTTGCCTTTTCCCGCCAACGCACGGCACCGTCGCGTGGCCGTGCCCGTCTTCCCCGCAGCGTGGACACGTAAAGGCCCATGATTGCCTTGTCCGCAAGCGGGCGAGGGTCGGGACGGGAGAGGGTCGGGACGGGAGAGGCGTCACTGGGCGCGTAGCGCCGCGAGCGCGCCGCGCGACACAAAATGGGCTTCCCCTTCGATTGATCGAGCCTTAGAAAAACCAGAACAGGCAGGTGAACTCTTCGCGCAAGCGGAGAGGGTAATCAACGGGGATCACGCCCTCAACGAGGGCTCTTGGACTTATCGGTAGGAGCGAGAACGATGGGAACCCGCCGGATTGCGTGCGCCGCGTTGCTGACTCTCGTCCTTCCGGCTGCTGCGGCGGCACAAGTCACCTATCCGCAGCCCGCCCCACAAGCCTATCCGCAGCCCACGCCCTCACCCGCGCCGCCAGCGGGGGCCGCCGCAAATCCAGTTTGCGGGCGGCTCGAGGCGCAGCTTGCAGCCATCGACCGCGGCGCAGGCGCCGACCCGGCGCGGGCGGAACAGACCCGCCGCATCGAGGACACCTTGAGCAAGCAGCAGGGGGACCTCGATCGCACGCAGGCGCAATGGCAACGGCTTGGCTGCCAGACGCCAAGCCTATTTTCCATCTTCGCCAATCAGTCGCCGCAATGCGGGCCGCTCA
>JASHYD010001264.1 GCA_030043175.1 Xanthobacteraceae bacterium
TTTGTGCCGCTCACGACCAGCGTCGTCTTGTCGAGGACGCGGCCATCGCCGACGATGACGCGGGCGCCTTCGTAGGCGGTGACGCCCTGCGCGCTCGCCGGACCGGAGACGCCGAAAAGGACGCCGAGAGCGATGGTGGCCGTCAGCGCGGGTATGTTCATTCGATTCATGGTTTCCTCCCTGTTGACTTTGAGGAGCGCAGTTTAGCGCGTCTTGGGGACAGGGGGACGGTAGTAAATCGGCTGTCCAAGTGGCTTGATTGTCACCGGTCGGCGTCATTGTCCGCGACGGCGGGGCGCCGATCCCCTGTGGTGGCGATCGCCCAAAAATGTACGGGAACGCCTCCGGCACCGCTATGCTGGCCGTGGACAACTGACCGTCCTATCAGCCGTTTTCGTTTTTTGACCTTACGGGGTGTCGAGGGTAGTGCGCCACGGGAGCAAGTTCGAATGGCAAACGCCGGGCAGGTTTCGGACCGATGGTGGCCGAAGCGACACTTCCATTGTCATGACGCAGCGGCGGATTGACCTGGACAAATTCATCCCATTTCAGCAATGGCTGAAGGTACAGAGGGCAGCATGGGGAGAACCGCTTCACACCAGGCCGCGGTTCGAAGGAGGGCGCTCTCTTTGAACGGAGCGGTGATCAGCTGTAGAGCGTAGGGAAGGTTGCTCTCGCCAATCCCGGTCGGCAGGCTAATCGCCGCGTAGCCGAAGCAGGACGACGGAATTTGGAAACTGGAACTGCCGAGGCGATTCGAGAGGGCGTTGTTATCCCGCCGAGGAGCCATCTCCGAGGACGTCGGGGCAACGATGGCATCGACCCCGGTAAACATGGCGATGATGAGAGGCCGTAGACGGCGGTGCAATCGTTTGGCCTGGACATAGGCTGCGGCAGGAATCAGTTGCGATATTTCGAACCGCTCTCTGACGGTTGGCAGATAGTCTTTATGATGATGCGCAAACTGCTCCGAGTGAATGGCGGCACCCTCGGAGGTGGAAATGGTCCAGTGAATGGCCGCGATCAAATCGAACGGGGCGGGCAGCCGAACCTCGATCAGGTCGGCCCCGGCGGCGGAAAGGTTTTGCAGGGCCTCATCGAAGCCATGACCGACGTCAGCATTGGCCCGTTCTCTACAGTCTAGCAGCACTCCGAGTCGCGGCCGACCGACAGACACAGAGCGTCGACATAATTGTCGACTGGCGTCCTCGATGAATGAGGATCGCTCGGATCATGCCCTGCTGTCGCCTGCAGCGCAACGGCGGCATCAACGACCGACCGAGCAACAAAACTCGGGTGATCGGAACTCCAACTTGTGGGAAGAACGCCATAACAGCTCACTCTGCCGTAACTGGGTTTGAGGCCGACGACACCGCAATAGGCGGCCGGCCGCAAACCCGAGCCGGCTGTTTGTGTGCCGATACCGATCGGGATTTGCCTAGCTGCGACGGCGGCCGGGGAACCGGTCGAAGATGCCCCTGGAGTATGCTCCACATTCCACGGATTGCGCGTCTCGGGTGCATCCTGCCCCGTAAGGCCAAAAAACTAAAACGGCTGATAGGACGGTCAGTTGTCCACGGCCAGCATGGCGGTGCCGGAGGCGTTCCGGTACAATTTTTGGGGCTATCGCCACCACAGGGGATCGCCGCAAAGAGGCCATTATGGATTGGGCGCGCATCCTGGCCTACGTCACAGGGACGGTGGACCAGGAGCTGCTGGCCCGAAACGAATATCTGGCTGCCGAAAACCGCATCCTGAAAGACCAGCTGAAAGGCCGAGTGATGCTCTCGGACGCCGAGCGAGCCACGCTCGGCGAGATTGGTCATCGCCTGGGTCGCAAGGTTCTTGCCGAGGTCGAAACCGTCGCCCGGCCGGACGCGATCCTGGCCTGGTACCGCAAGCTGATCGCCCGTAAATTCTCTGGCTCGCAGGCTCGTCAAGGTCCGGGCCGACCGCGGCTCAAGCGCGAGGTGGAGCAACTGATCATTCGCATGGCGAGCGAGAACAGGGACTGGGGCTACGACCGGATCGCGGGCGCCATGGCCAATCTGGGGTATGTGATTTCCGATCAGTCGGTTGGCAATGTTCTGCGACGGAACGGCCTGCCGCCCGCGCCGGAGCGCAAGCGCACGACCCCGTGGTCGGTCTTTATTCGAACCCACTTGGCGCTGCTGGCGGGAACCGACTTCTTCACCACAGAAGTGCTCACGCTGCGCGGTCTGGTGACCTACTACGTGCTGTTTTTCATCCATCTCGAGAGCCGCCGGGTGGACATTGCTGGAATCACGGTTCACCCGGATGAGCCTTGGATGAAGCAAATCGCCCGTAATGTCACCATGGAGGGACGGGGTGTGCTGCGGGACTGTCGCAATCTTCTGCACGATCGAGACACCAAATTTACCCAGTCGTTCCGCGCCATCATTGCGTCGGGTCGAGTTGAACCGCTTGCGCTGCCGGCGCGCAGCCCGAACCTGAATGCCTATTCGGAGCGCTGGGTGAGGTCGGTAAAGGAAGAGTGCCTGTCCAAGGTGCTTCTCATCGGTGAGCGCTCCTTGCGGCTGGCGCTGAGTGAATATGTTGCGCATTACCATGCGGAGCGTAATCATCAGGGGAAGGACAAC
>JASHYD010001265.1 GCA_030043175.1 Xanthobacteraceae bacterium
GAACTCCGTCCTGCATCATCTTCGCCCGCGCCTGAAAATTCTTTGGTCGGATCGAGCGCCATCTGTCGGGGCAAGAAAGTTACAGGTGACTTAGACTAACGGCGGCAATCGGCCGGACGGCCGGTCTGGCTCTTTTGCGAGAGCGGGGCACAAGCTCGCCCTCCTGCCCTGCGGGGCAAGTCCCCGCTACATCCTCAATCTCGTTTAGGATCTCTCCCGAGCCAAATGACGCGATGACCTTCATCAAAGCCATTATGGAACGTGGCACAAACCCTAATGGTGAACATACGCGCCTGGATTTCCTCGGGACGAGATCCCCTGAGCATCTGCTTGAACGCGACGTAAGGCGCACTCTGTTCAGTGAAAAATCCAGGCCGGTATTGGCTGCCCTTGAGCGAAGCGCACCCGAACCGAAGACCAATCAGCTAGGTAAGTTGGCGCCGCTCATGCTGCTCGACAGGCCGGATCCGTGATTGAATACCTCACCAGGATCAAAAATCGTAGCTGCGGCGCGTGCAGGTCGACGCTCGGACACCAGGTCAAGTGCTCCACTATCGGCCCGTCAAGCCGCTGATGCGTGTCGCAGCATGGTTTTCAGAACGCCAATAGATCCGCCGTGGTCGATCCAAAACGGCATGCCGGCTGGGAGCGGCCACGGGCGAATGGGCAAGCTCTGGCGATTTCGGGGTCGGAGTAGATCGTGGCGTCAGCATCAGCCGCGCCGTGAACAGGAGATCAGACCGCAATGACCAAAGCCATCCGAATCCACGTCAATGGCGGTCCCGATGTCATGCGGTTCGAGGACATCGAGCTGCCACCGCCAGGGCTAGGCGAAATCCGCATCCGTCATACCGCAATCGGGGTCAACTTCTCGGATATCAATATCCGGCGCGGTGGCTTTTACCTCACGGCACCGCCAAGTTTTCCGATCATCCTGGGCAACGAGGCCGCTGGTGTCGTGGCTGCGGTCGGTGCCGGCGTCGCAGACGTTGAGGTCGGCGAGCGCGTAGCCTATGCCGGCGTCGGCGGACCATTCTATGAATCGACCGGCGCCTATGCTGAGGAACGCAACGTTCCCGCAGCGTGTTTAATCAGACTCCCGCGCGAGGTCTCGGACAGGCAAGCGGCCGCCTTGCTGGTCAAAGGCCTGACGGCATCGACCATTGTCAACCAAGTCTTTCGGCCGCGCCCCGGTCAAACGATCCTCATTCACGCCGCGGCGAGCGGCGTGGCTCTCCTTCTCTGTCAGTGGTGCAAGCATGTCGGCGCCACAGTGATTGGCACCGTCGGTTCGCCCGAAAAGGCGCGTATCGCCGCCGCGCATGGCTGCGATCATGCCATTCTGTATCGCAACACTGATTTCGTGGCGAAAGTGAAAGCACTCGCTCCCAGCGGCGTCGATGCTGTTTTCGACGGCGTCGGCAAGGACACGTTCCTGCGGTCGCTCGATTGTGTGCGGCCGTTCGGAATGCTCGTTAACTACGGCAACGCCTCAGGCCATGTGCCGCCACTGGACCTTCTCTTACTCGCCAAGAAAGGATCGTTGTCGGTCGCGCGTCCCGGATTCCATCACTTGTTCAGCGCTGGCTGCACCCCTCAAACCGCGGCCGACGAACTGTTCAAACTCGTCGATCAGGGCGTTATCAGCGAAAAAATCAGTTGCACCTACGCGCTGCGTGCTGCGGCGATGGCGCACCGCGACGTTGAAGGGCGCAGCGCTATCGGCTCGGTGCTGTTGTTGCCGTGACATTCCCGCGAAGCCTGTTGACCTAGCAATGACAAAAGGTGGATCCATATCATCCGCAGCGGCCAAGGTTCTGCACCGCCACAGCGGCCATCGATCCTCATTCAGTCTTGATATTGGCCAGCCGAATTACGTCGCCGTATTCTTCATATTGCTTGCGGATATGAGTGCCGAATTCGTCACCGCACACGCCAACTGGGTAGAGTCCGACGGCGACAAGCTTAGTCCGAATTTCAGGATTACTCATCGCGCCCGTCACCCAATCGGCCAGTTGGGCGACCTTTTCCTTCGGCGTTTTCGCCGGTGCAACAAGCCCGTACCAAATTTCCGCCTGGTACTCGCGAAAGCCGGATTCCGCCACGGTTGGTATCACTGGTAGGGCCTCGGTCCGTGTTCTCTCGCCCGTCGCAAGTGCGCGCAACGTGCCGGTCTTGAAATGTTCCGCAAAAGGTGAGTAGTCGCCGAATGCCGACATAACGTGCCCGCCCAAAAGGGCATTGACCGCGGGGACGGTCCCCCCAAAAGGAACGAAAATTATGTTGACGTTGGCGGCCTGCTTGAGGCGCTCAAACGCGATGTGGAACCCCGTCAGGGGACCGGAAGCCCCCATCGTCAACTCGCCTGGCTTCATACGTGCCGCGGTGAGGAGATCGCTAAGCGTGTGGTAAGGAGAGGCACTGTTTACGGCAAAAACAGAGGGCGACTGCCAGAGATAGCAAATGGGTTCAAAACTGGTCAGCGGATCGTAGGTGAGCTTTCGGACATGAGGGTTGATGACGAAGGAGTTTGAGACAATCAATACCGTATTGCCGTCGGGTGCTGCCCGCGACACCCCATCGGTTGCTAGCACCGTACCGGCCCCTGGGCGGCTCTCAACGAGGAAGGACGGGCCGCCAGTGCGGCCGATCTGGTCCGCAAGAAGACGGGACATAGTCTCGTTGATGCCGCCCGGCGCATAAGGAACCACGATTCTGATGGGCCGCGCCTGGGACCAAGCATCATCGCGAGGAAACGGAATGCTTGATACGATGACAATGGCGAAAGCAAAAGCTGCCGCGTTGATAAAGCTTGGAGGCAGAATTTTCATCGGGTCTCTCCCTCTCCCTATACTCCACTACCATGCAATGCGCTTGAGCATCACTGACCCGATTCCACAACGTTTCTGGGTCGCCGCATCCGATACTTCGCGCGCGGCCGCAGCAAATCTAATCGACAAATGAGCGAATTGTGACGCCCTGCCGTGTCTGTCGCTATCGCGCCTTAATGTTGAAGGCTATGGGCGACATGTGCCGCGCCACGCGCTTGGCGATCATGGGCGCGGTCGTCTCCCAGTACTTTTTAAAATGTGCCGTCGCGCGATGTGCCTCCAAGGCAGTTGCGTCATCGTAGACCTCGTAGAGGAACACGTGGTGTGGCTCACTGTCCTCGAACAGCACGTCGAACTGCCGGCAGCCCGGCTCCTTTACGCTCAATGCTGCGTTTTCCAGAATCGCCGCTTTGAATTTCTCGTATTCGGTCGGCACGATGTCGAGTTCGACCGCATTGATGTAGGGCGTAGGCATTGACAATCCTCGGGTGTCGCGGACACGGCACAACGCTGCAGTTCACGCGGAGCAACAGCCGCATAAGCCCGCGGCGCACAGTATGGTCGCGCGCAATGGCTTGGACAAGGGCAAACGCGTTCTAACATCTGCTTATAACTCTTGCCTCACAGGGCAGCATGTTAACCAGGCGGAGGCTCCGCATTGCAAACCTAGCCGACAGGCTACGTAGAAATCGTGTCTGGAGAATAGCCCTCATGGCCGTCGTGCGCGTGCTGGCCGTCCTCGCGGTCTCTTTGTACCTGATCCCGGGCGGTGCGCACGTCCTGGAAATGTCCAACAAGCTGGCCCTGCCACCGGCAGATTATATGATTGTGCAGGGCATCTATGCCGGCTGGCATCACACGGCCTATGCCCTCCTAGCCGCGCTGGTGTTTACCATCGCGCACGCCATCGTAGCCTGGCGCTTACCCACTGCGCGCTGGCTGTCGCTCGGCGCTTTCCTTGCGCTTATCGCTAATCTCGCGGTTTTTTTCGCCTATACGTATCCAATAAACCTGCTCACCCAGAGCTGGACCGTCCCTCCCGAAAACCTCGAGATGGCCCGGCGTCAGTGGGAATATTCGCACGCCATCAATGCGGGCTTCGTTCTGCTGGCCTTGGTGTCGATCGTATCGGCCGTGCTAGCGAGTAGCTACGCTAGCGGAATGGCGAACCGGGGATCAGACGCAGCTTAGGCCGTGAATCCGCCTATAGCGCGGCCGGATGTCCCAGCCGTGCAGGCGGCGCGTCAATTGCCGATGTCCGCCGCGGATCGTCATAGGGCCTCTTGTGAGGCTCCGCCGAACCTCCGGGCCGATTGAGCCTCGGCGGGATGGGCGATGGACGCGGACAGGCGACCGGCTCCGTGCGCAACGCTGACGCTGCTCACCCCGCAATGCGTAACCCTGACGATATGGAAGATAGATTCGCAAAAATTGACGAGACGAGCGACCGACGATCGCGGGGCTCCGCGCTTCATTTGCTATGCACACGCACCAAAACGCGGGGAGCTAACCGGCCCGGCCCCAGGTATTCCAATTTGTCTGACGTTGCGCACCAGACCCACGACACCCGACCACTCCGCAACGGTGGTGCGGGCATTCACTAAACGTGGCATTCGGGCCATGCCTGCCCGGAGGCACGCTCTCATGACCGTTATCGAGTTTGACCGTCGGGCCCAGTTGCAACGGGGGAAAGGAGAGCGCTTGCAAGCACCGCGAAAGGGCCGAAAATAGCACCCAGCCAATACCAAAACTTAGTGGAACGGCCTCGCCGTCCCGCAATCCAGCCGGAGAGGTAGGTAAATGCTGCGGTCAGAAGGAGCGCGGCAGCAAAGCCAATCATGGGTTTTCCCGTCGAGTAGATGATCACGCAAACGCAAAGGTAGGCAGATAGAACAACCGCAAGCAATGTCGCAGCAAAGTCAACCATATCGATCACCGGCCTGGTCGATCATGAGACTGTCATGCGGCATCCGCAGTCACTCTACAATCGGCACCGACGACAAATCCAGAACGCCGGTAGTAGAAGCTGCCCCATGAAAACTGCTCATCTGACGATCGCGAACAGGCGGCCCCAACGTACTGACCACGGCCAATTCCAGATGTGCCAAGCGGGCTCGTCATTACCGACCGAGAAGAAAATGATCTGGGCTTTGCCGATCAGATTCTCGAACGGGACGTAGCCCACCGCCGGTACACGGCTGTCGGCTGAATCGTCGCGATTGTCTCCCATCATGAAATAGTGGCCGGGCGGAACCCGATATTCCTCCGTGTCGTCCAGAGGTCCGTCATCCTGCAGATCAAGCGTCCGGTAGGTCACTCCATTAGGCAACGTTTCGCGCCATCGCCGAACGCGCTCCGAAGTTCCATTTTCGTTATCGATAAAATCGTCAACTCGCTCGCGCTTGACCGGCGCACCGTTGATGTGGAGCACGCCGTCAACGACCTTGATGCGGTCGCCAGGCAGGCCGATCACGCGTTTGATGTAGTCGATGGAATCGTCCCTCGGCAGTCGGAACACAACCACATCGCCGCGCTCGGGCATTGAGCCGAGGATACGGCCGGAGAACAGCGGCGGTGACAGGGGCAGGGAATAGTGGCTGTAGCCGTAGCTGTACTTCGATACAAACAGATAGTCGCCGACCAAAAGGGTCGCCTTCATGGACCCCGAGGGAATATTGAACGACTCGAACAGCAGAGTTCGCATCGCCAGAGCAATGAGCAAAACCTGGAGCGCGACCCAGCCGCCTCCTGCAAGCCCACCTTTGTTGCGTCCCTCTTGGGCAGATATGCTCATCGGTCTCTCATCTTTCGATGATTTGAACGTCAAGGTGTATCGTGCCTTGGGAGGAAATGGATCGGCACAACCCGATCAGCGCACGAGGTGTCCAGTGTCTGCGTTGGATGGTCGATGAAATCTGCCGCGATTGTCGCTCCGCAAGCACTGAAATGCCTGACGTTGTGGCCAATGAGGGGAAATTCGACGAAGCGCGCGCTACCGCCGATCAGCTCCGCAACACGGCGGCTCGAAGCGGGTCGCGTGACGGGGTCGAATTGTCCGGCCAGCACCAGTATCGGCACTCGAGTTCCGACGGGAACCAGGGGCCGAGGTCCTCCCTCAGACCAGCTATCGCACACGCCGTACAATTGCGTCCGGTCCAGCACGCTCGCACCAACCGGAAGCGACCCGCGAAAGTGCGGACGATCCCGGCATTCGACGGCGGCATGGGTCGCGCGGTTGACTGTCTCGGCGGCTGCCAGTTGGGATGCAAGGACAGTCTCAAGTTCTTGCGCAAGCCCCTGCGCATCGCCGTCATGCACTGACTGGATCATGCGGGGCAAAGCCGGATAGGCGTTCGGGTCATAGAGCAGGTTGCTGATGCCAACCTCAAATGAGGACTTGGTGATGGTCATCCGATCTTCGGCCTGTCGCATTTGCGGCGGCAGCATCACAGTCAGCGGATTTTGATCGAGCCTGATAAGCGTGTCACGATACGTTTCTGCAAGGTCAGGAAACGAAGTGGAGCAGAGTTCGTCCCGGGCGCAATGCGCAAAGAATGCCTCGCGGGCGTCGCTCACAATTGTTGACCGCAGCGGCATCGGGTCCACCGAATAAATGGAATCGAGTACCACGGTGCGAACTGAGTTGGGATGCAGCGCCACCAGTGTGGTGGCGACCGTGGTCCCATAGGACTCGCCGTAGACATTCCAGCGCGCCACCCGGAGCGCTTGCCTCACCGACTCGAAATCCTCAACCGTGACCCTCGTGCCGAAATCCTTCAGATCAAGCCCGCGGCCGATGGCCTGATCGCGGCACGCCAGATAAGCGGCTTGCCGCCTCCCCACTTCCACTTCGGTATTCGTAGCTCCGATAGCGAAGGTTGCGTCTCGAAGCCGGCGCGCTTGATCCGGGCAGATGGTCGGCTCCGACCGGCCAGTTCCTCTTTGATCAACGAGGATCAGATCCCGGAAGGGAGCATAGGGAGTCCGAGCCTGATAGGCAGCGTAAACGGTGAGGGGAGCGCCGGGACCGCCGTTGATATAGACGACCGGTTCGGGCCACGACGGCTGCTGCTCGCTCTTGACAACCACGACCGCCAGCTTGAAACGGCCCGCATCGGGCTTTTCATAGTCCCGGGGCACGATGACGGTCCCGCACTTCAACCTCGGGCGAATCTCCGGCGATACCGCCGGAAGATCGCACACCGTCTCGTCAAATCGAGGCCGCGGCAGTTGCGTTTGGCCTCCGGCATTCTCCAAGAGCGCAAGTCCGATCAAGAGCATCAGGGCGCTTGTCGCGACGCGTCGCCATGCCCGTGCATTAAAGCGCAGCCAATCGACCAATCTCGCTCGATAGCTTGCCGCCACGCAGCCGAGCGCCCATCGCAAGGCAGCCGAATCATCCTCAATGTATTCGAGCTCGCGCCGCATCGCCGCAGCCCACGGAGATTGTGCGCCAGAAAGGAGCCAGGATGCGTGCTGCGCAAGCTTCACGGCCAATCGCCGGTACACACCCGAAACGGCATTCATGCCAACGCTCCTGCGCGCTCGGCCGTGATCGCAGCCAGCTCTTGTTCACGAGCAAGAGCGAGCCCTGATGCTGTCAGCCTGTAGACGTGGCGAGGGGGCAAGCCGGGGCGTTTCGCCTCTTGCCAGCATGCCTCCAACAAGCCTTGCTCACTCAACCGCATAAGCAGAGGATAAAGGGTGCCCGATTTCAGTCCTGTCTCCTTCGCAAGGTCATACCCGTGACGCCAGCTATGGGGACGGTCGAGGAGGGCCGCCAACAGGGCGCGAGTCTGGCGTGAGTTGTTGGGCTTACGAGGCATGGCCAATAATCAACATATGTAGACTTTGTTGTCAAGGCGCATTCCGGCGTCCGGGCCCCGCCAACGCGCTTCGGCGCGGGCAGCTTGATGATGCCATCGCACTAAGGCTGCCGCCTTCCACTGATTATCGGGTTGCTTCCATTGCCGGTTGACCCGATCCAGCGGCGATGACCTGCCCCCCTTCACTCGCGTTCCATCAGGAGCCCGGTCGGGAGTCGCGCTGCCTACATGCCGGATGCCGCTTGGGTGCCATCCGCTTCCGGATGGTCAGTCCCATTTGATCCGTTGTTGCGGAAATCGACGAACCGCGTCTCGGCGGGACGAAGCGTGAGCCCATACCGCGCAAAGCGCTTACCCAAGACGCCAAAGACCCGCTTGGCGTCGCCGACCATGCCGCCGCCTGACGACCACATTTTGATTCGTACCGGCTCTACAGCGGGACGTGCGGGCAGCCGCCGCCCACCCAACCTATCCAATTTTTCCGACCCCCCAAAACCCTTCCAACCTTTTGGAAATAATGGCGGAGGGTCGGATCGCGATTCGCCACCGCGGACCCAGAGACGCCGCGGCATGGTCGAGGTCCGACGATTTGGTTTCGGTTATACAGAGTGCCCTTTGGCTCGCACGGCGTGAAGGTTCCTAGAAGCGGACGCGGAGCCCGGCTGCGGTGGCAAAGTTGTTGCGGGCAAGGAAGCCGTTATCCAGCCCACCATTCATCTGCGAGAAAAATGTTCCGATATAGGAATCCCACTTGGGGGCAAATCTCCAATCGATCAAGGCAGAAACCGCGTCCATCGTGCCGGCACAAAAATTCTTATTGATCGAGGAAACGTTGCAAGCCGCTAGATTGGCCGCGCCGGTGGCAAAGTTGTTCTGATCGTAGTGGTAATAAGCGCCAACCACATCCACCGTCTCGGTAACGCAGTATCTTGCGTTGCTCGCCCCCCTGTACGGATCCGACCAGTTTCCTGGCCGTCGGGGACTTTTACATCCAGGCTTCC
>JASHYD010001266.1 GCA_030043175.1 Xanthobacteraceae bacterium
GAGCGGTGCGACGGCTTCATGGGGATGACTCTGGCTCCGGGCTATCCTGCGTGGCTTATCGTCACCCGGCCCTACGTCACCACGCGCACCGTGCTCGCCGCCGCCTCCGCCGACTACCACAAACTCGCCGACGTCCCGGCCAACGGTCAGATCGGTACGCGCATGCTGGGCATCGTGGATAATCAACTGATCCTTTATCTCCAATCCCTCCCGGAAAAGAGCAGGTGGCGGCGAGTTCCCTATTTCAACAACAAGCTGCTGCTCGATCGCCTGCTTGATCACACCGTGGCGGTCGCTTTCGTCTGGGAGCCGGCGCTCTACCGCGCCACCGAAGGTGCACCGGAAGCAGCCGGCATTCGTCTGATACAGACACCATTCGAGCTGCAGCCCACCGAATTTGGCATAGGCCTGCGGTCGAACGATTCATTTCTATCCGTTACGTTGGGCCAGGCAATTAATTCGTTACGCGCTGACGGCACCATCGATCGGTTGATGGTCGAGAACTTGCTCGCCGCGAAGTCCGGCGTCGGCCCGAGCGCCGCAAAATAGCCGATGGCATCCGTGGCGGCCAGATTTGAGACCGGGATGGCATCAAGAAGCACAGCGACGCGGCTGCCGGCCTTGCGCGATCGTCTGCAGACTGCACGGCGGCGCTGGCGCACACGCGCACTGCTCACATGCGCAATCTGGAGCATGGTCGCGGCGTTGACATTCTTGTGCTTACGGGCTGCCGCAGAGCTCCTGCATCCGAGCGCAGCGACTTCAGGTTGGTTGTGGCCGGGAGCAGGATCAGCAACGGCCAGCGAACCTGCCCTTGCAATCTTCGCCGCGGCCTTCGCGGTTGGCAGTCTTTTCCTCTGCTGGCGCACGCCCGATCTTGAGAATTTTGCCCGCGCCGCCGACCACAAGCTCGCGCTCCGCGAGCGACTGAGCACCGCGCTCGATGTCGATGCGCGCGTGCCGCCGGACGCTCCGTTGGACCCGGTGCGAAGCGCGCTGCTTGCCGACGTGGAGGGCCTAGCACCTGACATTGACCCGCGCGCGATCGTCAAGCTCGGCGTACCACGCGCCGTGTGGCTCCTGCCGGCGCTGGCGATTATTGCAGCGCTCCTTCACCTGGTTCCGATCGAGGCCTTCGCGTGGCGAAATCCGGTGGCCGACTCGCGCGAGAACAATGCGCTCTCGAAAGATGCTGCTGTAAATGCCATTGTTAATCTGCGGCGCATTGCCGATCTCCTTAACCAGGATGCAGACCAGCTCGCCGATCCCTATCTGCGAACAATTGCCCACGCGCTCGAGCGTCTCGAAAGCGAGGTCGAACACGCGTCTCTTGACCGCCACCAGCTCGCAGACGCCCTCGACCGGTTGCTGGCCCACAGCCGGCAGGCCTACGCGCAGAACGGCAAGGGCGGTCGCGGGGAGGTGGGCGCCAAGGCGGTCGATCTGCTTGCGGCCGCACACGACGACATTGCCGGTTTAAGTCCGGATCGGCCACCCGCGGCGCATCAACCGGATAATGCCGGCGGGACCGCTGCGGCCGCAGCGGAACAGGCGGCGCGAGGCGCACCGCCGCCCGCTTCATCACCACCGCGGCCGCGCCAAGCGCGGCCGGGTGCCACTGTTGCCCCACCATTATCCAACGGCGCCCCGGACCGGACCGATGCGCAAAGAGACGGCGACGAGTACGGCGATCTTGAGAACGATCTGCGCACCCAGAAGGAACGCGCCTTTGCTGAGCAGCAACGACGCGTGCGGGCAGCCGTTCAGGCGGTCGGCGCCGCCGCCGACGCTGGTGCCGGAGAAGGTGACCGCGCCGGCAATGGTACCCGTCCGCTTGGCGACGACGTTCCCACACGGACAGATCTGGCTCCCGGGGCCGACATGCTGCTGCCCGATCAGGCTGGCAATAACGGCCGTCGCATCCGCATCGAACTGACGCCGCACGCTGAGCTGTCCGACGTAGCGCCGCCATCCGCGGGTGGCGACCGCAAGTGGCGCCACATCGCCGAGCAGCCGGTCGCCAGGTCGGCCTTCGATGCGGAGGGCCGAAAGGCCGTGGGACGCTACTTCATGCCGCCACCCGAAAGCGGCGGGCGATGAGTGTTTTCTCGTTCATAAGCTTTCTCGCGCCCGCCTGGCTTTGGCTTGGCGCGCTCGGCGCACTGGTGCTGATCCTTCATACCCGGCGACGCCGCACCCTGGAAATCCCGAGCCTGCAGCTTTGGCGGCCCCTTGAGAGCGGCGTCAGATTGCGGCAGCGCCTGCGCTTGCCGCTGCCGAATGTCCTGCTGGTGCTCCAGCTTGCTGTTGTGGCACTGATCGTGCTGGCGCTGGCGCGGCCGGTGACCGGGCCGCACTTTGCCCATGAGATCGTCGTGCTCGATGCATCGGGTGAGATGCGCATGACCGATGTGGCGCCCAGCCGGTTCGCTGCTGCCGTCGCGCAACTGGCCGCGATGGCGGCCGGTCCCGCCAAACAAAGCGGCGCACGTATCTCCGTTATTCTCGCCGGCGCGCGCCCGCAGGTCGTCGCTGCGCGCCTTGCAGATCCAGCGGGACTGGGGGCGCTTTTCGCTGGCCTGCAGGCGGGCGATGGAGACGTGAATTGGACTGACGTAGACGCCATCATATCGACCGTCCTCAAGGACCACGAGCCGACGCGTCTTCTGGTGCTGACCGACCGCGACGATGCCGCCGGGCCGGCGCGCTTGGCCGCGGCGTTCCCCGGCGTATCGGTGGTGACGAGAGTGATCGACAGCGGCATCGCTCGCAATGCCGCCCTGCACGCCACCCTGCGTGCGGTCGATGCCGGTGCCGGCAAATGGCGCGCCGAAGGAACCGTTGCATTTTCACCCAATTATACCGGGTCGGCCACGGTGACCGCGCTGGTGCAGCCCGAGGGCAGCGACGGCTTCCTCGAATGGGGCAGTATCGAAGTCAACCCGGCAACAGCCGGAACCGGTGAAACGGCCTTCGCTCTTGATCTTGATCTGCGCGGCCCGAGCGCCGTGGTGCTGCGGCTTCCCGACGACGACGGGCCAGCCGACAACGCGGTGCAATTTGTGGTCCGTCCCAAGCCTCGGGCGCTCAAAATTCTGCAACTTGGCGCCGAGAACGCGGCGCTCGTACGCGCCCTCAAGGCTGCTGCCGAGGTCGAGCTTTATGCTGCCGACCGAGTGCCGTCGGACGCTTCCGCGTTCGATCTCGTGGTGGCAAACGCAGTTGAGATCACAGGCCACCCTGCCACCAACATGCTCTGGCTCGGCTCCGCTCACGAGACCGGCGAGACCCCGGGGGTGCCGCGGCGGATTGTCGAGCCGGCCCTGTGGACGAACGATCATCCCCTCTTGCGCTCAGTGTCGTGGAGCATGGTCAGTGCCGGGCGCGGGTATCGGTTTTCCCGCATGGCGGCTGCCGCTGCGCTGGCCGAGGCGGATGGTGTAACGCTCATCGAGGCCCGTTCGACACCGTTTGGCCGGGAAGTTCGCATCGCCTTCGATTTGGACGGCTCGGACTGGCCCGAGCAGCCGAGCTTTCCCGTCTTCGTGGCCAATCTCGTCCACTGGATTGCGCCGGACGTGGGCACGATCATCGACCCGCCGTGCCAGATCGCAACGACCTGCACTTTCGATCCGCGCCTGTTTGGCGGTGAGGCAAGTCTCGTTGCGACAGCGCCGGCCAATCTTATTGGTGCTGCCGATTCACAGCATGCAACCGTGATGGCGTTGCCGGCGGTCCCGCGCGGTCCCGGCCTCCTGCCCCGAGGCTATGATGGGCAATTCATGCCCGATCGTGCCGGGCTCTACCGCATCGTGCAAAACCGGCTCACGCGCTTGGTAGCCGTGAATGTCCCGGCCAGCGGGGCGGCGACGCCGCGAGGCTCGACGCCTGCCGTACCTTCTGTCAGCGCCGTGAATAGCAGCGCAACGGCGTGGTGGTGGCTTACCGGCGCTGCATTTGTGTTGCTCGCGATTGAGGGTTGGCTCGCCGGTCGCGGTGCCGAGCGGTTCCTGCAGCTCGAATCACTTTCGCGCGGCAATCCCTTGGCCTCGCGGCGGCGTACCCTTCTGGCCTTGCGGACCGCGGCGTTGATAGCCGCGGCGCTCGCGCTTGCCGGATTGCCGTTGCCGATCCCGGATCAAAGCAGCAATGTTGTGGTGGTGACCGGTCCTGATCTCAAAGGGCAGGCCGGCACCGTTAAGCTGCCGGACCCGACCACCTTTGCTGGCCGCAACAACATCACGGGAGGTGTTGCAAACCTCGGCATTGTCGCGATCGGAGCACAAAGCCGCATCATCCGCGATGTAGGCGAAGGCGCGCGCGACGCGCCCACTCGTGCGTCCTCGGAACCGGCCGTGCCGGTCGCCGGCCGAAACTCTGCCGCGCCCGCGTCGCCTGGGCCGACGGCGCCTGGCGCCCCCACAGCCCTTGACCTCGAATCCGCGCTGGCAACCGCCGCCGCCATGCTTGGAACCGATGCGCCCGGGCATATCGTCGTCGCATTCGATGGAAACGAGACCCGCGGCAATGCCGCGCGCGTACTGCCGCAGATCGTTCGTCGCGGCCTCAAGGTAGACGTTCTTCCCGTGAGCGAAATGACCGGCAGCGAAGTGCTGGTCGAGGGTCTCACGGCGCCCGAGCGCATCTATGCGGGCGACTCCTTTCCGCTCCAAGCCGTGGTCTACAGCCAGAAACCCACTATGGCGACGGTACGGATCGTCAAGGACGGCGAGCTTATCACCGAGCGGCCTGTCGAGCTTGGTCGCGGACGCAGCCGAATCGAGACGGACATGCCGGCAGCTGCGACCGGCCGCGCGCGTTATGAAGTGAACATTGCCGCGCCCCAGGACGTTTACGCACAGAACAATCGCGGCAGCGTCATTGTCGACATTCTGCCGGCACCGCAAGTCCTGATCGTCGCGACGCAGCCGGCCTGGGGCGAGGTCTTTGCCAAAGCACTCGCGCTGCACGAAATCAAATCGAAGATCGTCGAACCCAAGCGCGCCCCTTATTATCTCAAGGATTGGCTGGCTTATTCGGCGATCGTTCTGATGAACGTGCCGGCGATCGATCTTGTGACACTTCAGCAAGAGCTGATCGAGAAGGCGGTTGCCGAGCATGGCCGCGGGCTGCTGCTACTTGGCGGCGAAAACAGCTTCGGTCCCGGCGGCTACTACGAGACGCCGCTGGAGCGGGTTTCACCGCTGTCGAGCCGCGTGCCGCGGGAGGCGCCGCGGGTGGCGCTCGCCTTCGTGCTCGACCGGTCCGGGAGCATGCAACGCAACGAAGGGGGAGCGACACGGCTCGATATCGCCAAGCAGGCGACAGTGAGCGCGATCCGCCTGCTCCATCCGGACAGCCTGATCTCCATTGTGGCGTTCGATTCGGAGGCAAAGCTGTTGATGCCGCTCGGCCCGGCAAAGGATTCAGCAGCGGTCGCTAAGGCACTCGCAGAGCTCGAGCCGGGCGGCGGTACTGCCCTCTATCCCGGCCTCGTCGAGGCGCTCCACCAGCTCGACGGCGTTGATGCTATGGCAAAGCACATCGTCGTGATGTCCGACGGGTTGACGCAGCCAGGCGATTTTCCCGGCATCCTCAAGGCGATTTCTGCGCAGGGCATCTCGGTTTCGACGGTTTCGATCGGCGAAGGTGCCGATGGGGCCATGCTTGCCGACATCGCGCGCATGGGCAAGGGCGCGTTCCATTCTACGCGGGACTTCAAGGCGCTGCCCAGCATTCTGTCGCAAGAGGCTCTGCTCCTTTCGGGCAAGCCCGTGGAGGAGCGCCCTGCGACGCCGCTTTGGGTTGATCGCACCACCGAATTCTTTGCGGGCCTGCCGGACCGCATGCCAGCGCTCAACGGCTACGTCCTCACAACGCGCAAGCCACAGGCCGATCTGCACCTCGTGGTCAATGATGCAAAGCAGGAGCCGGTGCCGCTGCTGGCATCCTGGCATTACGGCAATGGCCGCGTCGTGGCGTTGACCACGCATGGCGCCGGGACCTGGACGCAGAGCTGGGAGGACATGGCCGAATACCCATTGCTGTGGTCGCAGACGCTCCGCCACCTCTTCCCCAGCATTGGCGAGGCTATGATTCCCCGGCTGACGCAACACGGCGACGACGTTGATGTCGACGTCGAGATGCTCAATCCGGAGGGGGCACCGCGCGAAAGGCTCACGGTGATGGCATCGCTCGCGCGCGTCGCTGCGTCTGGACCGGCGGTGCAAACGGCGCCGGACGCACGAACATCGCTCGCACTCGCCGAAACGGGGCCCGGGCAATACCATGGCCATTTTTTGCTCGATGGGCCGGGCGACTTCGTCGTGCGTGCAAGTGCCGACCAGGCCACCGCCGAGGTGCCGCTGTCGGTTGCTTACCCGGCACTCTACCGGTTCACGCGCGCCGATCCCGACCGTTTAGCAGCCCTTGCCACGGCGACCGGCGGGCGCGTGCTGGCGAATGAGGAACAGATCTTGGACGGCGGCGCCTGGCGCCTGGTCGCCCGCAATCTGTGGCAGGTCTGGGTCGCGGCAGCGCTTGCACTTTTCATGGCGGAGTTAGTCATTCGCTATGCTTCGGGGCTGATTGGCGGGCGGCGCGAGCGCAGGCCCGAGCCATCGGCTGAACCGGCGCGACGCGCGGCATGAAGGGGCGACGATGTCCTTGCACAGATCAACGGCCGGCGACGCGGCGAGACTACCATCGGCCGGCGTCGTCGATGCGGCCGGCCTCGAGGCCTTGCTTGACGCCCTTTCGCGTGCTCGCTCCGAGATCGCCAAAGCGGTGGTGGGCCACCGCGATGTCATTGATCAGTTGCTGATCGCCTTGATCTGTGAGGGCCATGTCCTGCTTCAGGGCGCGCCAGGCGTCGGCAAGACGCTGCTGGTGCGCACGCTCGCAATCGCGACCGGCCTGCGATTTGCGCGCATCCAGTTCACGCCCGACCTGATGCCGGCAGACATCACCGGTGGACTTGCGCTGATCCCTGACGAACATGGCCGCACGCGTGCCCAGTATCAGGCCGGACCGATCTTCACCCAATTGTTGCTTGCCGATGAAATCAATCGCGCGACGCCCAAGACCCAGTCGGCGCTGCTGGAAGCCATGCAGGAGCACACGGTTACGGCCGCGGGCCGCAGCATGAGCCTGCCGCGCCCGTTCTTCGTGCTGGCGACGCAGAACCCGATCGAAATGGAGGGTACCTATCAGCTGCCGGAAGCCCAGATCGACCGATTTTTATTCAACACGGTGATGGCATTTCCAAGCGAGGATGAGTTGGACGACATCCTTGACCGCACCACCGGATCGACTGCGGTCGTGCCGACGACGACGCTCTCGGTCGGTGATATCCTGCGTGGACAGGAACTCGCTCGCTCGGTGCCGATTGCAGACCATGTGCGCCGCGCGGTGGCGCGCTTCGTCAGGCGCACCCAGACCGATGGCGCCGACACGCCTGCCGAGATCAAGCAATACATCCGCTTCGGCGTGAGCCCGCGCGGCGCGCAGTGTCTGGTACTCGCCGCCAAGGGCCACGCGCTGCTCCAGCATTGCTACAACGTGAGCTTCGACGATTTGCGGGCGGTGCTGCTACCCGTACTGCGGCACCGCTTTCAGCTCAATTACGCCGGCGAGGCGGACGGGATCGATGCCGAGGCGCTGCTCACGCGGGTGTTCGAAGAGTCGGTGCGCGAGGCCCGATGATGCTGTCGCCGGGCCTGTTGGCATCGCTCAAACGCTCCCGCCTGATCGTGCGGCGGGCGCGCGCGACTACGGGGATCGGCGAGCGGCGCTCGCGCCGAAAGGGCTCCGGGATGGAATTTGTAGATTACCGCAAATACCAGCCCGGCGATGATGTACGGCACCTCGATCCGCACCTCTATCTTCGCACCGGTGACCACTACGTGCGGGAGCATGCCGTCGAGCAGCAATTGCCCGTTTCGATCATCATTGACGGTAGTGCATCGATGAAATTCGGCACCCCGTCCAAATTCGATTTCTCCCGTGGCCTAGCCGCAGCGCTCGCCTTCGTGGGGCTCGCTGGCGGCGACGTGGTGGAAGTCGGCGTGCATGCATCCGGCCGGCTGTCCTGGTCGCCGCGAATTCGCGGCGTGCGCCGCGTACCGGTCCTTTTCGATTGGCTTGCGGGCCAGCGTCCCGGCGGCTGCGGTTTCGGAAAGGTACTTGGCGAGGCACTGCCGCGGTTGGCCTATCGCGGGCTCGCTATCGTTATCAGCGATTGGTGGGTCGACGATCCGGACGCAGACCTTCAGGTGCTTGCTTCGTTGCGTCAGGAGGTCTTTGCGGTGCATGTCTTATCCGCGGAGGAACTTGATCCGGCGCGGCTGGGAATCGGCGAAGCATGTCTTGTCGATTCCGAGACCGCTCATGAGATCGAACTCATGGTCGATGGCGATGTTCTCGACAGTTATCGCGGGGCCTTCGCATACTGGCAGGACCGCCTGCGGGCGCGCATTGCGGCCGGTCTTGGGCGCTACCTCCCCGTCCGCTCGGACGCGAATCTTGAGCGGCTCTTGATTCAAGACTGGCGGCAGC
>JASHYD010001267.1 GCA_030043175.1 Xanthobacteraceae bacterium
GTCCCGTACTTCCACGTTGTGTTCTCGCTGCCGGCGCAAATCGCTGACATCGCCTACCCTCCACACCTGGGGATCGGGACTCACCCAGAACCCTCACTCAAGATACCGGGCAATATCATCTCCTTGATTTTCAGTGGACAACGCAAGCTGGTCTTCCGCGCACCCCCCCTGCAGCGGTGTCTGGATTGAAAAGGGCCCGAAGCATGATCCCTTGCGGGCCGTGTAGTCACCGCTTGATCCCGGTGCCATTGCACCGCTGACACCTCACGACCTTGTCTCCCTTCTTAAGGGTGCCTTTGCCTTCGCAATTTTTACACTTTTCTTTTTTTTTGCCGGCATTGTCTGATGGCCGAGCTGAGCCCAACGCCTGTTCCTCCCGCCGTAGATCCCGACCGACTCCATGCCGCCTCGGCTCAGAACGTGACTGGCGTACCCATAAAGTCGCGTTTGCCGACTTCGACGCCGCAGTTGCGCAAAATGTCGTAGGCAGTCGTGTAATGAAAATAGAAATTCGGTAGGCAGAAATTCAGCAATAAGACTTGTCCGGTGAATTTGCGCTCGGCGCCGCTGGGGAATTTGATCGTAATCTCTTTGTCCTCTGTGCCGTCGATCTGGACCGGATTCAAACCCTTGATGAAATCGATCGTCTTGGCGATACGCTCCTTGAGCTCCTGGACGCTCGCCTCGGTATTCGTGAAGGTGGGCAGATCGGCGCCCGCTACGCGCCCACAGGCACTGGCGGCATGGTTGGTCGCCTCTCGCACCTGGCGCACTAACGGAAACATGTCCGGATAGAGCCGTGTATTCAACAGCACCGCGGGATCAATTTTCTTCGCCTCGGCGTGGGCGGCCGCCTTGTCCAGCACAGCCGATAAGCTTGTGAGGAATTGTACGAAGATGGGAACCGATGCCTTGTACATGGAGATGGTCATTGGAACTGAGTCCTGCGGGACATAGGAGGCGGGGAAACCGAGGGCGGGAATTTGCGCACACCCGCGCCCTTTGCGGCAGAGCGTAGCAAGCGAATGCATAGCATAGCGTAAGCTGGGCTGTTAATGGAATGGTTCGGCCGTGCTCCCGCCCCACGAGGCCCGCATGGGCCTTGCGCTGGGCTTCTGTGGCCGACAGGGCGGTGTTGGTCTTGGCCCACGGCTGACGGCTGCTACCGGCGCCGCGGCCATGTCATCACGGCCATCAACAAGAGCAGCCCGGCGAGCGCCGGCATGATGGCGCCGCCGGCAATCCAGACCACGATATCGGCCGCGGTGGCGTGAACGATGCCGCCGGAAAGCCACGCCAGGTTGGACGCGGCAGCGTCGCCGCCGGGGTCGGCGATGGCGGGGGCGAGTGGCAGCGGGGCGGCAATCGCCGCGTTGAGCGCGGCGAGCGCCGTTCGTTCGTCGGCCTCGCGGTCGCGGCAGCGCGGGCCTCGCGCCGCACATTCGGCCTTGCGCCTCGGTCGCGGTCTCGGCCGCTCGCTGAGCGGTGACGATCGACTGCGCACGCTGATCCTTTGCAAGCGCTGCCTGTTCGATTGCGCCGGCGCGGCCAGCCAGCATATCGCTGAGGCCCCCCGCCGAGAATCCCATGCCGGCGAGGATCGTGAGCGCGAGGAAGCCGGGCCAAACGATCTGTCCAAGCTCGACAGAACGCCAAGTGAACAATCTATTCCCGCACCTTCCGGAAAGGTGCGGGAGCCAGGGCAGAAATATAATTGATTTCAATACCTTAATTTTCAGATGGTGCGGTCGAGAGGAGCCGACACCATCATGACAGGAAGTGCCCACATCTGTGGCATTTCTAGCCATTCCCAGGGACCCGCCGGCCGCTCAATACGAAGCGGAGATACGGAGCGTGGTCCAGATAGTGAGTCTTCAGCGTACCAAAACCGGCACCTGGAAGGGCCGGAAGACAATCCCCGCCGATGTCCGCGACACCTACGCGAAGCTGTACGCCAACGCTGGGAGGCAATCCAAACGCTACCCGCGAACCTATCCCCCGGTGAAGCCAAGGCGGCTCATGCCGAGTGGGTGGCCGAGGTCGAGGAACGGATTTACAACATTCGCAACCCGGCCCCGCCGGGCTTCATCAGACCACCGCGGGCAGGCCGAGCCGGTGCCATTCAGGCCTTAATAGATGAAATAGCGAAGGGGTTCGATGCGGGAGCCTTGGCCGCGGTCATCGCTGCGGACCCATCTGGTCCATCTGAATCCATGCGTCCCGTAGGTCTCGCCGGTCCCGCGCTTATTGAGGCTCCCGGGGTGCCTGCGCTGCCGGGTGTGGTCTCGACACCTGCGGAGCCAGAGCCGCCAACCAGCCGCATAGGCGCCGTGGCCCTATTCGACAGCTACGTAGCTGACGTGAAGATCGCCCCCACCACCGCATCACGCTGGCGTCCGGTGTTTGACGCTCTCGATGCGCTCGATCAGCCAATCACCGACACGGCAGCCGCGCAGCGGTGGTTGGACAGCCTCAAGACCGAGAAACGCTCTGCGCGCACCGTCCGGGATATATGGCTGACCGCGGCCAGGACCGTCCACGCGTGGGGCAAGCGCCGCGGCATGGTCAAGGTCAACCCGTTCGATGGCTGCGTCGTTGAGGTCCCGAGAACCAAGGTGACCAGGGAGACGGGCCGGGCCTTCACCGAGGCTGAAGCGCAGACCATCCTCTATGCGGCCGAGCGGGTCGCATTGCTCCCCATCGGAACCAAGGGTGAGCAGTGGGCCGCCTGTCGCCGATGGGTCCCGTGGCTCTGCGCGTACACTGGAGCAAGAGTTGGCGAGCTTACGCAGCTACGCGCCGGGGACGTACAGGCCCGACAGGGTCCCGCGGGTTCCATTTGGGTCCTGCGCCTCACACCCGACGCCGGCACGATCAAGACGGGCCGCGCCCGGGCGGTGCCGCTGCACGCTGATCTGGTCCACCAGGGCTTCCCTGAGTTCGCGCAGGGTGCATTGGCCGCGTTGGGCCAGGATGCGCCGCTGTTCTATGCGCCGCTGTTCTTCAAGCCGCCCCAAAAGCCGAGCCGCAACCCCAATTACCGTGGGCCGGCTGTGAAGGCGCGGGAGCGCCTCGCCGTGTGGGTGCGTGAACAGGGCGTCGATGACCCGGGCATCTCGCCTAACCATGCGTGGCGGCACCTGTTCAAGACCGTCGCACGCCGTGCCGGGATTGAGGCCAGCATCAGAGACGCCATCGTGGGACACGCGCCGAGGTCCACCGCCGAGAGCTACGAACACGTGACCGTCGAGGACATGGCCGAGGCCATCAAGCGGTTTCCCCGCTACACGGTTGCCGCACCCCCGCATGCTGGGAAACGCTGAGGCCGTCTCACCATTGCCGCGTGCTGGACTCCCTCTGGCCTCCGCAGGTGCTGGGGTCCGGCAGGTGGTCCATCAGGGTCGAGCAGTCGAGGCGACCAACCGGGCTACGATGCCGCCGTGCCCAAACGCCTCCAGGACTCGTACGGGAGTCACTGGTGCGTTTTGTCGGCTTGCCGCTATCCCTCAGCGGATATGGGGAAAGCCTCTCGGCGAAGCTCGTAGAGTCCCTTGAGGCACTTTGGGGATGCCGGGGCCATCTGGTCTCTGTGGGCCTTCGCACGGCCGGCTATCGCAGACGGCTTGGGCGCGAAAGGTCCCGAAGGGCACCGCCCCAACCCATCGGACATATGGTCCGCCAAGGTCGATTGGGTCGGGAGGGGTCCCGGGGTCCGATCGCGGGGCCATCCGTGCCCTGTCGGACGCCCAAGGGACCCAAGGGGACCAAAGCGGGCCCGTCGCAGGGGCAATGCAACAGGCGGTGCGTGACGCCCCAGCGCACTAAGCTTAGCTGAGCTAGTGCAAGAGTTTTGCGTCCAGCTCAACCAGTTTGGCCTCTTCTTGGGCCAGCAAGCGCACAAAGGCCTGTCGCCTTGATTCGTCGGTTTCTCTCTCCAGCAGCCGACGAAAAAGCTCAACGTTCAGGCTGACCACAAAAGTATCCATGGGGGGGCTCCACATAACTCGTAAGTTCAGCCAACCCCAACTAAACTGATATGTGCTCATTTATGATTGGCGTCCGTTCACAATTGATCACAACTTCGGCAAGACCTAGTCGTGCAGAACGAAGCTCAGCAATGAGCGACGGATGCAATTGACCGACCGGCCGATGTCACGTCCTAAACCTTTGCGCCCGCGAGCGTAGCGAGGCGGAGGTTTCTGCAAGAGGTGGGTCCCCAAAGTTGGGCATGGGTCCGCCAAGGTCGATTGGGTCGCGAGGGGTCCCATGGGTCCGATCGCGGGGCCTTTGTCCCGTAGGACGCCCAAGCGAACCAAGGGGCGCGTAGGGGCCGTGGCCGCGACCTCTCAGACACAGACTGGGGCTACCGGCTCCAGCGCGTTCGCTGCTGGACAGGTCAAGCGCCAGGTCAAGCCCGAAGGCGCATAATCAAGATCAACCGCACCGCCGATGCTGCGCTCCGTCATCTGTTCCATAACGATAGTGCCGAATCCGCGCCGCTGCGGTGGGGATACGGGCGGGCCATCGCGCTCCGTCCAGTTCATCGTGAGCGTCTCGCCCTCGGTCCCCCAGTCGAGATCGATACGGCCCTGAGCTGTCGAGAGCGCCCCGTATTTCCCAGCATTGGTGGCAAGCTCGTGGAGCGCGAGCCCGATTGCCTGAGCAGAAGCCGGCTTCAAGCGCAGCTTGGGGCCATGCACGTCGATGCGGGAACCGATGAGATCGGCGAAGCGCGCGAGCTGGGCGCGGGTCAGGTCCTTGATCTCGACCCCGTTCCATGCGTTTGCGGACAAGCAGGTCCTGGCTGGCCGACAGCGCCTGGATACGATCG
>JASHYD010001268.1 GCA_030043175.1 Xanthobacteraceae bacterium
TAGCCTGAGTCGCCGTAGCCGTCCTGCTGGGCGAAGACGGCGATCTGGTCTGGCTTGAGCCGGCGCACCTTCACGAGATAATCGACTGTCGCTTCCGTCTCCTCTGCATAGCTTGCGCGATAATTGAAGACGTAGCGGTCGGGCGGGTCGCGCCGCAGCAGCCCGGCGCCCGTGAATGCGCCGAAGAACAGCATCCTCTGTTGCAGCGCATAGAGCAGCGCCACCGTCGCGGTCGGCGTTCCGACATTTCCGACGATGCCGAAGACGCCCTTCTTCTCGACCAGGTCCTTCATCGCGCCGAGGGTCCGGCTCGGCTCGTATCCGTCATCCACGGCGATCAGCCGAAGCTGGCGGCCGGCGATGCCGCCGGCGTCGTTGATGGTGCCGAACGCCGTGTCGAGGCCGAGCTTCATCTGCCGGCCGAGTTCCCTGGCGGGCCCGCTGAACGGCGCCGCGATGCCGAAGCGGATCTCGCTGTCGGTCACCCCTCTGACGTCGTCAGCGCGCAGCGCGGGCGCGGGAATGACAGGCACCGAGGTCGCGACGGATGCGGCACCCGGAGCAATCGCGTGCGCGCCTGGCGCCGGGACGACCGCCGTCGCAATCGGCGCAGCCACGCCGTCTGATCCTTCATCGACCGCTTGGTTAGCGAACCTGTAGAACGCGACCACGGCCAGCGCCGACAAGATGCTGGCGCTGGTTAGGAGCGCGAATTGGGCCATGAAGGATCGGCGCGGCTCGGGCGGCGGCAATGGCGGCCACCCGATGAGCGGCTGCACCGGTGCAGGTCTCACCATTCGCCACTGGATGTGCGGATCACTCTCGGACACATCGCCCCCCTCGACGGGGGACGGGTTGCTCGAATGTCTCTCGGCTTGAGGTCCTGACTGTTCGGCGTCCCGGGGCTTTTTCGGTGCGTATGGGTCTGGAGGGCCGGCGGGCGAATCCGATGCAGCACTCATCGACGTGCTCCCCTGTGCTGAAGTCTACGCTGGACTTCTCACGCTCACTTTCGCTGCCACCCGTTCACCGTCGGCCACACCGTTCGTCGTCGCGCGAATGCGGGCTCGATTTTTCGTTTTGCGCTGCGAGCACCCGCGCACACGCATCGCGCGGAATTCCTCCGTCGGCGAACTGTGCCCATCGCAGACTGCGAAGTGGGAGACAGCTGCCACCCGCCCCGCCTGATTGAGCTGATACCGCGGGTCCGGGCCTCGCCGGTACGCCTAGCATAGTCGCACATCTAGGCGATATTCAGATACAGCCGCTGGTAAAATATGCCGCGTCCGGGTGCGTTTTCGGCTGGGGCCGCGAAGCAAACCCCCAAATTCTGCTCATCATGGCGGCGAACCGTTGATCACAAAATCTCGACAATGAATCCGGGCAGAGCTTGGCTGGCTCGGGTAGCCCAAGTTCCACTGGAAGTTGGGCGTTCGCCGCCGCCTTCACCCACGATGAATAGACCGCTGTGGCTCGCAACGGCGCGTCGGGCTGGAAGATGAATGAAACATCTCGGCACAAGAGCACTGACGTTCTGGCCAGCTGCGTTCGTGAGGCCGAGCTGTCCGAGCAGCACGCATCGGTCGGAATGTATAAAGGGAGTGGGCCTGGTGCTGAACTGCGCTCTTTATTCCAGGGAGGATTGGCGAAGCTATGACCAAAAAAGAGATTGCCTCCGGTGTGGTACACAAAGTGCCTCCGGATTTACGAAACCCCTTACCTCTGATCCGAAGGCGCTAGCAGCATGGGAGGATATCACGCCCCTCGCGCGCAATGAGTGGATATGCTGGATTGACTCCGCAAGAAAACCGGACACGAGGGCTCGCCGGATCGAGAGGGCACGCACGGCGCTTATAGACGGGAAGCGTCGGCCTTGTTGTTGGCCCGGCTGCCGCCATCGTTGAACGACCTTGGTGGCCTAATCGGCATTGATACCATTTTGCTCACGACGGAGGTAACACCGGCGGCCTCAACAACACCTCGATCCGCGAATCCGCATCCACGCATGCTGCCACGGTCAAGGCCGATGCCGCTCATTGTTTCATCTGCCTCCTCCTATGATCTCCATCAGTCGGTTACGTGATGGCTCGTTCAGCACCGTAGGCGCCGCCAAGCACAAACATATCGGCCAAAATGTCAGGCATCGTATGAGCGGAAAAGAACAATTCGACGCAAGCGACGGCGCAGACGAACGTCAAAAACAAAAGGAGACGGTCATTCGTCCCGGCAAATGGATCGTCAAAACCCGATGCAGTCCTTTGGCCAACGCGTACGCCAAAACGATAGGAGATCAATCCGGACATATAATTGAGAAAAAGCCATACCCACATAACCAGCAAATATGGGAGCCCTGAAAAGCTGACATTTGTCTCTATGGAATTTACCGAGCCTTGAAAATATCTAGCGTGCCCTGTCACAAAAAAATCAACGACGCCAAATAGGACATTCACCGCGAGTGTCAGCATCAACAATGCCGCAATTCCGGCTGTGGCGGCGAACAAAGTTGCTCGCACGCGACGGCGCTGCGGTGCTCGGGCCTCAGGCGGGGCAGCAGAAACGCGTTGTACGGCGGCGGGAGAGTTCTGCGCAAGTTGGGTCTTCTGGCTCGGCGGCGCGCTTTCTGCGTCGCGCAATTCCTTGTCATAGCTTGACCTGCGGCTCGCATCGCCGAGTATGTCATAGGCGTAATTGATTTCTTTCGTGCGTGCGTTGGCGGCTGCCTGTAGCTCTGGTTCAAGCCCGGCCACTCTGTCAGGATGATAGCGGCTGATCAGGCTGCGATAGGCAGCTTGGATGGTCTCTGGACTGGCGGTCGGTATAACTTCCAGGGTATCGTAGAGCGTATGGGGCATATGCGACTGATGTCGCGATAACGGGCTGCGTGCGGCATCGGATTTTCGAGGGTGCCTCATGGGGCCACCATAAGCGGTTGTCCAGCATAGCGAATTACGGCCTTCGGTCCCGCTCCGGCCTCATCGCGCCGGCTGCAGATAACGCTTCTCCAGCATCACGTGCACGCCCTTGTGCTCGTTGACCACCTGGGTGATGCGTAGGTCGGCGGCGAGGCTCGTCAGCATGTAAGCCTCGTGTCGCTTGAGCGTGGTGCGGGCTTCAATCAAATCGAGCATTGCCCGTAGCGCCACCACCACGCAGTCGTCGAGGTCGGGGTCGAATGCCATGGTGATGACGTGCGTCGCAGTTTCGGCCATTGGCCACATCAGCTTCATGTCGTCGCGCACCGTCAGGCGAAAGCGACCGATCAGGCCGGTCTCGACGGCATTGACACAGACTTCGCCATCGCCCTGCGCGCCGTGGCCGTCGCCGACCGAGAACAGCGCACAATCAACGAACACTGGCAGATAGAGCGTCGTGCCGGCCACGAGTTCCTTATTATCCATGTTGCCCCCGAACTGGCGCGGCTGGATGCTCGATACTATTCCCCAGCCTCGCGGCGGCGCGGTGGCCATCACCCCGAAAAACGGCCGCAGCGGGATTTCAGTGCCCCACGGCAGCCGGGCGACCATGCGATTGCGATCAAGCGCGACATGTATCAGATGGGGTTCCGCAAAGTCGTGGGGCAAAGCGCCCCTGAGCGGACGACAGGCGACGTAGCCCCAATCGTAGTGCAGCGCGATGTCCTCGATATCGACCTGCAGGACTTGTCCGGGCTTGGCACCGCGGACGGCGACCGGACCGGTGCACATGTGTCCCGGCAGCATCCGCCGTGACTTGGCGCTGTGAATGTCGCGCAGCGCCCCGGGTACGATCGCAGGAGGCGGCGGCAGCACCTCGGGCGCCCCCGACACGGTCGAAATCGTCACCACTTCGCCGCTGTCAATCGCTGCTGCTGGTGCTAGAGCCGCATCGAGATAGCCCCAGTGCACGGTCGCGGCGCTTGCATCCACGCGCGCGGTCATATCCGTCAATAATTCCAGCGTTGAGCTTTGCTGACCAGGAAGTCGCGGAACGCCTGCACCCGGGCCACTGATTTGAGTTCCTCCGGGTAGACGAAATAAGCGTCGAGCGCGATGGTTTCGGTGTCGCCGAACAACTGTACCAAACCGCCATCCTCTTCAACGATGTAGTCCGGTAGCATGGCAATGCCGAGCCCGGCCTGGCAGGCCCGCAGGATGCCGATGATGTTATTGATGATGAGGTGGGGGCTGCGCGGGCCCTTGCCATTGCGAGCGACGTCCACCAGCCAGCGCGTGTTCTGCAGGTACTGCGGTATGTCGCCGCCCATGACCAGAAGATGGTGGTTATCGAGATCTTCATAGCCGTGCGGCGTGCCCATACGCTTGAGGTATGCCGGCGACGCGAAGGCGTGGAAGTGCACCGAGAACAGCTTGCGTCGGATCAGGTCGGGCTGGGTCGGCTGCCGCAGGCGAATCGCGAC
>JASHYD010001269.1 GCA_030043175.1 Xanthobacteraceae bacterium
TACCCCTTATGCGCTGCAACGCATAAGGGGTAATGCCCGTGGAGCGAAGGGGGTGGGTCACCAACGTTGGATCGGCTCAACCGGCAACGGGAGGAGCCCGATAATCAATGGAAGGCGGCAGCCTTCGCTTGGGGCACGAGCCGGATGATGCGAGAGTATCACGTCCGGATCTGTAATGGACTCGGGGTGAAATTCCCCGGGTCTACTCGGCCGCTGCACCCGTCGATAGCTGGCGTGGTGACACCATCGAGGATCACAGCGGCTGACGGCCGTGAGGAGACATGGTACCTATAACTTCCCTATACCAGCAGCTTTGCGGTTTTCGCGGGCGCTTGTGAGAAAGAGCCGTGCGACAGGACTGAGACAATAAGAGGGGACTTTCTCGGCCGTCGCTTGTTGAAAGTCGTTGAGGGGCGCCTCCCGAGAAGCCGATCCGCATTGCTGCTGATGCCTGGCCGCCTCCGCAGAAATTTGACACCCTGTTTGATATCCAGCGCAAGCCCCGAAATTGACGATGGCCTCGATGTTGTCAGAGCGCGGGTTCGTGCGAAGCCCATGAAACCGCGCCCTTCATGGCCGAAATGCACGTAGCGAGGGTCTACTTTGTCCGAGAGCCGAAGTCGCCTCCTACGCCAGTTATTTTCATCATCGCGAAGAAGACGTGGAACGCATGATCAGGTCGTTGAAGAGATTTGCACGTTGACTCCATCGGGGTCCTTGATGTGTAAACCGGCAAAGTCGCCTTGTAGGGAAGGCGCGCCGCGCTGTACCAAATAGCTCGTGATTGATTCCCTCGTGAAGCGGGGGATCCCGATCGCGAAGTGGTCCACTCGGCCGGGAGGGCCCCCTACATTGAGAGATACCAGTGTCTTGGTGTTGCCGAGCCGAACAATTTTTACTCCTCCCTCTTCAGCTTGGCTAACCACAACAAAACCGAACATTTTCTGATAGAAGTCGATGGATCTCTGCAAATTACTGACTTGGACGCTGACATGGTCGATGTTTGCGGTTTTGAAGTTGACCTCTTCTTGGCCGGATGCAGCAGTTCCGCTCGCAGCAAGCATCGCAAGACCTTGGACCAGTTCTCGACGGGAGAGTGAACCTTTTTCGAAGCGGCTCAATAGATTCGAAATGAGGGACTCCATGGCGATCTCCTTTGGCCCGGAAAATGGGATTGGCACGACGATAGTAGGACAATTGCACCCATTGGGTAAGAGGGCTCATCAACTCGGCGCATCGCCAATGCGGTTCAAATTATACTGCTGATCGACGAAAATCTGCTTCATTGCGGCTTCGTCGCCTGATTTCTTGCGGAAATATAATTGGCGGCTCGAACCCCCGAAACGCAGCGTGGTACAGGTCATCTCGAGCGTTGCCCGTCGCCCATAACATCTTGGACTCGATTTTTATACGCTGCGCAAGATGCATGCGCGACCATTCGGGCGCCACGGCGACTTCACCCGTGATGCGTCGGTGGCCACCCCATTCCCAGAACGCTGCCGACCAGAGTGAGCAAGTTTACCGCAGACTCCGGCGATGGATTCGCTGTGGTCCGGGTGACGTCGAATCCGAGAGCAGCGCCACTGGCGATCCAAAAGATGACGAATCCTGCGCCATCAATATGGAGCTCCGTCTCCCGCTCCTGATGTCGTCTAGAAAGAGATCTTGTGTTGCCAAATCACCAATAATGTGCCTGAAACATAATAGGTGACGGCGCTGAGGTGATGACCGCCGGCAGGGCGAAATTACCCGCGTTGACCTCAAGCGGAAATGGCCGCATCACGTGGCGCTCCCGGCCCAGAAGGGCGGGATGAGCTGATATAGGCTGCGGCGGTCCTATTCGGCGGCGCTGATTACGAACTCCCTTTGCCGAGCGTCAGCGACTTCGTGGTGTTCGTCCCCCATGGCTCCAACTGATGCCCTGATCTCGGATGATTGCTAGCAATGGTTGACATTTCGCATATCTTCACCATTTGCGAGATCTCACCGAACTCATAACCCTTTCACCAGCGAGAAGCTTGGGTTGGGTCGGGTGGTGAGCCCAGCGGCGGGAACTGTCCTGATTGATTTGACCTGCGGCACGGGCCAGATGCTTGCACGTAGGCACGCGATCACCACCTGACTGGTGTCGGGGTGGGTCCATCGGCTCGGCTCGGGCGTGGGCCGCCGAGCTTGGTGTCGCCGACGGGGCGTTGTGCATGGCGATGCGTCGGGTTACGCTCGCCAGTCAGCCGGGTTGGTGTCGCCTCGTGCATCGGCACGACCTGGATCGGCGCGGAGGCGTGGGCACGGATCGGCCTGCAAAGCATCACCGATCGACAGGCCGTCGAACGACAGCCGCGCTCCGCTAAGTGCGTCCATCAAATTGTTCCTGAGCCATTCCTACGCGGCAATCTGTCCCGACGGAATCATCCCGAAATGGCCCAAGGGCCGCCAATCCGGGCGAGGCTTCAATTCGACGGCACCGCTATCCGCATCCGACCCAGCCGTCGCTTCCTGGCCTCGTTTCCTCGGGAATTGACTTCTCTTGGACGAAGACGCCGCCCGTCCGGTCGGGCAGTCACATTGGTAACTTCAGAAATGTGATCCACCTCACATTCAGGTCCACCCAATGCGGTTGAGGTTGTTGGCCTCAAAGGGGGAGCCTTCCAATGAAGAGTAGATTATGGGCTGGTCCCGTAGCCGCAATTGGCGGAAAGTGATCCTCTGTCGAATATGTTCGGCAGTTGCATGACGGACATGAGGGGAAGCGTGAGACGAGGCCCAAAACTGTCTTGATCTTGGCTCTCCTACATGGCAAACGGCTGCGACCTCACCTACCCCCATCCCCCAAGGCGGGGCGGTTCTGTCTGACCTGAAGAACGGTCGCTAATTTCGGCCGCATGGATCAAGGGCCTTGCGAAATTCCATGACCGAAGAATTTGCCTGTCCCAGTTGTTCCTCTCAGTCGGTTGTTTAACCAGATGTCCCAAGGGATGATGAATACGTGATATGCCGCACATGCGGCACGATACTCGCGACCATGTCGCAGTTCCGGCGCCTCGTTGACTCTCTCCTCTTGCCTTCGGGAGCGCCCTTGAGCGGCTGCTGACGTTCATACCGCCCAGCTCGACGACCATTGAGCCTCGAAACCGTCGCTCTGCAAATATGGCGCAAAGCTCTAGGTCTACTTTCTGGTATACACGACACTAGCGCATGCGCTTGCGTTCTGCTCGACCTGGCTTAGTGCACCTGGTTTAGTGCACCTGGTTTAGTGCACCTGGCTTAGTGCTCCTGGCTTAGTGCTCCACTGCAGCGGTGGCGCAGCGACTGCACTATTGCTGGTCGAACAAATGATGAGCGATATAAGAATTATTGTCTGCGGTCCGTGTGCAGGCTTGCAGACTGTTGGCATTTATTCTCATTGTCAATTCAGTTGATATGTAACATCACCTTTATCCGTGGAAATCACGAGTTTTCGGGGATGACAAATGAGTTGAAAGCATAGCTTCCGCAGGGAAATGGCGTGCTTGTTCGATGTCGACTGAAATGACCTGATACATGGATTACGACGCGGAAGCGGTGCGTTCGAGATCCTGCCTGAAGTCCGAAAATGAATAATAGTGGGAATCCCCGACGAAACCAATCAGAAGCGATCTGCAAGCCCGAGGGTCAGCTCCCAAGCAGCTCGTTCAGGACGAGGGGCGCGCCATGATGCCAGCGTGTAGGAAGCGGCAAGGCAGGAGCCGCGGGCAGGTCGGTCAAAAATCAGGAAGACAGCCTCAGTCGATCGAACCGTTGTTGCCGACCAGCGCCACGGTGTAGAGGTCACCAAACATGGCACGCTTCAATGGGGATATAACCTGTATTTGCGCAATCCTGACCGATTCTGTTTCTGTTCTAAGCATTGTCAGCTCTTTCGTCCGCTATCATTGCGATGCTATTCCTCGAGAGGGGAGTTGGGTAAATCCGTTGATGGGCGCACCACGTTTGGTGCCGCTGAGCCTGCAACGCGCTTCTCCATTGAAGACTTCACTCGCGCGCCCGTGGCTTCCGGTCGCAGTTGCGGTTGCGGTTGCGGTTGGTCCGCTAGCGGAAACCTAGTCCGCCCCGAGGCCTGCCTTGCAGATGGCGCGGCAAGGGAGCGCGAGGCCGGAACGGGCCCTGGCTCCAATCATTGGAACAATGACGCACCCTCCAACAACTCTCCGGCGTGCGCGTTACGGTCAATGAGGGAGCAGCACATGCGTCTGCGGATATATGCGATAGCCATTCTCGCGTCAGCCTCCGTTAGCGCCGCCTGCTGGGCGAAAGAACAATCGTTCAGCAAAAGATCGGCGCGGGTTCGGGTAGGGTGCGAGGACACAAGGGGCACGCAGATTGAGTACCACGCGCCGCCCGGATGGAAAATCATCAGATACGGCACCGGCTGGGCAGGCCTCTACGGTGTGGAAGGTCACACCGCAAACATCCAAGCCAATTCGCCAGAGAGACCAACAAGCGTTTTGGCGACGGGAACGATCACGGGCCGAACCAAGGGCACCGGCGTTCAGATTTTGGGGCTCAGGTTTGCGAGGTGTCCTGGCGGCGGGCGTGGCTGGCTGCAAGTAGCCGGGATCATCGCCCGCTAACCGCGCTCTCCGGCCCCATGGCCAGCACTGAGTGGCGTGCACATCATTCGCATCAGCAACAGGGTGCAATCGGCCTCATTCCGGTCGGAAGAAGGACGATAGATGATCTCCGCCTCCACCAATGGTGATTCTGCGATGTCTATGCCCTGCAAGCGTGAGCGCAGTCTTCTCAACCACGAAGAGCACGACACTGTCCGGGTCACACACCACCCTGCGATTTACGAACACGATGTAGAGGAGCTACAAGCACTGCGCATGCGCTTGCGACAGCTGCGCGACAAGGAGCGAACTCTAGCACGACAGAGGCAGCGTGAAGTCCGGGGAAAAGCCGAGTCGCGAGGCGGGAGTGTCCCAGGCATTGCGGAGTTGCCGCTCCACCGAAAACAGATCTTTTCGGCCGCACTGAAGCGTGTGAACAAGGAATGGGGTCGCATTCACAAGCTGGAGGCAAGGACGGCGCACGTGGAGGCGGCTCGGCGCGCTCTCGCTCTGCGCCGCGCGGTACAATTTGTGCCGCATCCAGTGGGAGACACCGCTCACGAGGGCATGCAACCACTTCCGAGTAGGCGACGCCGAATGACGTTATCTCGCGACAAGATCGGCTCGATCTCGCAGAGAACAAAGATCGCGCAAGCGGCACGCGATTCGCGGAGTTAGTCGAGCTTTCACCGTTAAGTGCTGGTGGCGCATGCATGCGCGGTCAGAAGTTGTACCGGATCAAACTGCATGGAAAAACGGAGGTTGACGTTGCTGTCGGCTGCGTCCCTTTTCAGGGCAACTCTGGTGCGCTCTCAGTATCGCTGCACAAAAAATGGGCCATTTTTCGTCTGTTCCCTGACTTGAAACTTGCAATCGAACCTATTCTGAGGTTCGGAGTCCGAACTCACTGCTGATAGCCTCCGATGTCAGTCGAGGACAATATGCCACGCTCGGCGGGCGATCGCGTCGGCACGTTCCTGGCCGCATAGCATCCTAACCCGATACACAGAGACATTCGCCACCATGTCGTCAGCAACGATGCCTGTGCTGCCCTATCAACTCGGCCGAAATGTCGTGGAATGGAACGGGTCTCGGACGCGTCTGCACGGCGCAACAGCCGTGGTCGAAATAGGACGGGGACTTCCACCGAAATGTGCCGCGGCCGTTCTTGAAGGGCAATGCCTTGGCGTCATGGCGCGACCGACGTTGACGAGGGTGTCGGCAATGACAGCGAGGCCGACCCAGCGGTGCGCGGAACCTGCAGGCCATGCGGGACTTCGTGGGCCCCGTCTTGGCGCCCGCGGTTGCGGAGCCACAGTCTGAAGCGGTCGAGGTAGAGGTAGACCACCGGTGTCGTATAGAGCGTGAGCATCTGGCTTAGGATCAACCCTCCCACGATCGCGATGCCGAGCGGGCGACGCAGCTCACCGCCGTCGCCGAGACCGATCGCGAGCGGCAGGGCGCCAAAGAGTGCCGCACTGGTGGTCATCATAATGGGGCGGAAGCGCAATAGGCACGCTTCGTAGATTGCCTGTTGCGACGTGAGGCCCTTCGTGCGCTCGGCGTCGAGCGCGAAATCGATCATCATGATCGCGTTTTTCTTCACCAGGCCGATCAGCAGAATCACCCCGATCAGGGCCATGATGCTGAGCTCGGTTTTAAAAATCATAAGCGCGAGCACCGCGCCGACACCTGCGGAGGGCAAGGTCGAAAGGATGGTGATTGGATGGATGTAGCTTTCATAGAGAATGCCGAGCACTAGGTAGATGATGATGAGCGAGGCGAGAATAAGCCATAGTTGATTGCGCAGCGATTGCTGGAAGACGCGCGCCGTTCCCTGGAAGTTGCCGTGAATGGCTGCGGGCACGCCAAGACGGACCATGACTTCATTGACCGCCGCCACCGCATCGCTGAGCGAGAAGCCCGGGGCCAGGTTGAACGAGATGGTGGAGGCAACGAACAGGCCCTGGTGATTGATCGCGAGCGGGATATTGCCCGGGGCGTGATGGGTGACCGCGCTCAACGGCACCATTGTTTCCGCTGCCGTGCTGACCGCGGAGCCGGTTGACACCGCGCCTTTGCCCGTGCTGCCAATGGAATTGAGCGCTTGATTACGCGCCGGGTCCGCAGCGATCGCCGCGGCCGTAGAGCTCGTGGAAGTCGATGCGGCCGATCCGTTAACCGTGCCGGCAACGGCGTTGGTCCCTTGCGTGCCGCCGATCGCACCGCCAGATCTGCTTATGTACACGTCCTTCAGTGCTTCGGGGTTCTGCCAGTATTTCGGCGACACCTCCATGATCACGTGGTACTGATTGCGGGCGTTGTAGATGGTGGATACTTGGCGCTGACCAAATGCGTCGTAGAGCGTGTTGTCGATCTGGGCAACCGTGATCCCGAGTCGTGCCGAAGTGTCTCGGTCGATCGTGATATCCGTCTCCAGCCCCTGGTTCTGCTGGTCGCTGTTGATGTCGGTGAGCTGCGGCTTTTTCTGCAGCTCCGCAAGGATCCGGGGCGTCCACCTGTAAAGCTGCTCCACGGTGTCCGCCTGCAACGTGTATTGGTATTGTGCATTGGCGGCCCGTCCGCCGGCCCCAATATCTTGGACCGCCTGCAGGAACAGCGTCGCCCCCTCCACCTCGGCCAGCTGGTCACGCAATCGCTGGATCACCAGGTCGGCGGAGATCTTGCGCTCCTGCAGCGGTTTGAGGGACATGAAGACGAAGCCGCCGTTAGTCGGGGTCTGCGCACCGCCAGTGAAGCCGACCACGGTATTGACGCCCGGATCTCGTTGGATAATCGAGGTGAACTGCTGTAGCTTCTGGTGCATCAGCTGGAACGAAATGCTCTGGTCGGCCTGGATGCTGCCAATGATCCATCCGGTATCTTGTTGTGGGAAGAAGCCCTTCGGCACGATCGTGTAGAGGTTGAAATTGGTGGCGACCGTCAGCAACAGAATCGCCATGATAAGGCGCGGGTGGTTAAGTGCCCACGCCAGGGTGCGTTTGTAGCCACGCATCCCGGCCTCGAAGAACCGCTCGATCATGTGGTTCAAGCGGCCTTGCTTGTGACTCTCATTGCGCTGAAGCAGCAGTGCGCACATCAT
>JASHYD010001270.1 GCA_030043175.1 Xanthobacteraceae bacterium
GTCCTCATTTGAAAGAATTCGGAGAGTGCATTCCCTCCGCGGGACGCCTCGGGGCATTGCCTGCAACCGGATGAAGCTTCCGATTGGAGTCTGCCCTCGCCGTTCGGCGATAGTGGACGCCTCAAATGACCGTGCCAACGATCCGTGCGGATCTCTGCTCGCCATCTCGGAATTCGCAAAGCCGCACGAGGTAGCAACGCCGCTCAACGGGTCGCGGCGCAAGCTGAGCGGCGCTGACGCGAACGTTGGCACAGGCCCATAAGCCGGACTCAGTTTCGCGGTTCGACCACACCGGAGCACTCAGCCTGGCAAGTTGCTGACGCGGTGCGGCGAATGATTGAGGAGATGCGAAAATGAGTTGGAAATTGCTTGTTGCCACGGCATTGGATGTGTCCGCAGTGATCTCAAGCTCCGCCCGAGTTTTGCAAAGGCTGCTTTTGGCGTGGCGCTCATGCGCGGGATCTGCGATGCGCCCGCGCCATTTATGGCGTCGTTTTCTTGCTTGGAAACTTGCAAGCAATCTCAAGCATGCTGGCGCCCGCTTCACCATTTTCCATCAAGGCACAGAATGCGGCTTTGAGAATGCGTTTGCGAAGCGGCGCCCCGACGGCGGCATCGCCACTGCCCGGCTTTTTTCAACGGACCCCCGTGTTGCTGACTTGGTCGATGGTTTGGCAACCTTGGTGCTTGATCGTACCTTCAGGGCCGCTCGTTTGCCACTCGACCACCCCAACGCTGCCGATAGACCATAATCCACCTGCAAACATTAAACCCGTTGAAACGCCGCCGACAGGTATGGGAGAGTTCGCATCTTGCCGAGGATGGCAGATGAGAGATCGGGCCTAAGTCATGATTGTTCGGATCGCGGCGACCACGTGCGTACTCGCGGTGAGCCTGGTGCTGGCAACGTTTTCGGCGCAGGCTGCCGTTTTTGATGACCATGATGCCTCCCGGCTTGCCGGCATCAACGAGGCGATCCAGTCCTTCGAGAACGATGTTGGTTCGGCGCTTCACAACCTGTCGTCTGACGATGCCGAACAGATCGAGTCCTATGCCTACGTGGAATTGAACCTCGAGGCCGCCCATGAGCGGCTAAACAACGTGTTCATGCTGCTCGCTGTCTCCATCTACATGGAGTCGTCCTCCGATCAGTTTCTCGTTTTGGACGTCCTTTACGCGCAAATATTGCCGCGGAGCAAAAACTACGTGAGCGAAAAGAAGGATGCGATCGCCAGCATGGCGGTCGCCCACCCTGAGAACAAGGTATTTGCCGCCTATAGCTCGCGGGCCGACACCCTTCTGGGAGGGCAAGCCATCGCGTTTCTCGATGAGATTTACGAAAGGATCGGGGCGTTGCGGCGTTAGCATTTAAACCGGGGCGCGGCTGCCGTCCGGCAAGGCCGTTCCCGGATTTTGCTGTGCTCAACCGGGCGATACGGGTCAAATCGGGGACGATAATCGCGCAGAGAGCTCCCCCTCCCCGGAAGCCGGGGGAGGGGGAGCAGAGCACCCAGGTCATGCCCAGTGTCGTCGGCGACGGATCAGCCGCCATCGCCCGTTGGGCGCGACCTCGCGGCGACCGGGCCGACGATGCGCTCGAAGTCGGCCTGCGGTCCAGGATTGCCGTGGATCGGCACATGCTGCGCAACATCAAGCTTCAATCGCTTGATGTTGTTGAATAGCACCACCGCGTTTTCGCCGACGTTCTGGAGGTTGCCTCCTTGTGGTGGCGGCGAATACAGATCGGCATTGACGAGGATCTTCGACTGCGGGAGATACGCCACCAGCATGTCGGTCGCGTGGTTGAGACCATCCACGTGATACAGCTCAATGACTCGCGTCTCATCGCCGATCGTGTAGTGGTCCGTGAACGTCTGCAGCGCGAGGGTCCCGGGACCCGTGGTGGCAAACGGGAACTGCGACAGCCGGTCAGGCTCCAGGCTTCGCGGCTGCGGGGCCAGAACCACGTTGCGGTAGAAAGCCCTGTCTCGCTCGTCGGCGACAACCGTCGCGCCTTCCGCCACGGCGGCTCGGATACCGCCCAGATGGTCCCAATGATGGTGGGTGTTGACGACATAGCGGATCGGCTTGTTCGGGATCAGCTTATGGGTCTCGGCGAGCGCCGCGTTTGTGCGGGCGTCATCCAATGGAGCCTCGATTAAGGCCACGTAGTCCTTGAACTCGACGGCGACGCTGTTGTGCGAGCCGCCGCCGATATACCACACGCCGTCGGCGAGCTTCTGCGAGGCGACGCGGGCTTGCGGGGCCGATGCACTGCGCACGTTATCCGGGACCGAAATAGCGGCATCCGGGACGTTGACCTTGGCGTCGGTAACGCGGATGTCGAACCAGTTGCGGCCGCCGGTGTTCAGAGGATGGTCGCCCTGGTGGGCGTGAATGTGGAACGGGAATTTAGCGCCGCCACCTACGTCCTTCCAGTCGGTATATCGGACCTCGATTGCCATGTTCCCCATCACGGGATTCGGGAACCAGGTGACGACACGCGTGAGCAGGTTATCGTTATCAAACTCGCCGGTAATACGATACTTTCCGCTTGTGAACCCGATGACCTTCACGGTCTGATTAAGCCGGTTGAAATACCGCTCCTCGACCGCAGCATTGCCCGACGCCAGCGCAGCCTTGATAAAGCCGTATGGGCTGATGGTGATCATGAACTCCCGCAACTCGGCTTGGGCGGGTTGCGGATTTGGCTGGCCTTGCGCGTTCAAGCTCCACGCGTAGTTGCCGCTGACAAGGCTTGTCGTACGCGGTGCAGCGAGGCCGCCGCCGCGCTCCTTCTTGCCCACATCGACCGCGTACTCCTCCTTCGAGGACTTGCTGCCGTAGTCGATGGTTGCGGTATAGGACGTCATGGGCGCCCGTGGCCAGTCGCCGTTCGGCTCATAACTCTGTCCCGGATAACGCATTGTGCCCGCGCCCGAATACGTAACGGACTTGACGGCGCTTGCGCCCATCGCTTTGTCGGCGGTTTGCAAAAGGCTCGCAGCATCCTGCGCGGCGGCCGGCGAGATCAGCCCGGCCGAGGTTAGAAGCAACATCCCTAGTCGGATTTTCATACGTGATCCTCCCACATTTTGGCCCCAAGAGGTTGCGGGCTCGACCGACCGATGGCGAGACCCGCAAAGCTCGTCCTGGCAACCCAGCGGTGCCTGCCAGCACGCCGGCAAAACTAACCAGCGCGACGAGTGCGGTAAAGCAGCACTGCTGTCGAATCAGTGCTGAATTTTCAGGCGTTCCATGTGGCGGATGAAGACTTTGCACCCAAGGAAACGATTGCCACGATCTCCGAGAGCCTGCCCGAAAAATGGTTCAGGGGTGGCGGCGAGCGCGCGGCCATTGAAACGCCCGTCGCCCTGGGCGCGCGTAGACAGGCCTTACTCGTCATCCAGGGTCGGGGGCACTTTTTTCGTGCGCCGTCGCCGAGAGGCGTCGCGCTCGGTTAACCCTCTTCACAAACGAGCGGGAACGCTGATGCGCTTTCGATGATTATGCAGAGCGCGCGAACATGCCTCCTCCCAATCGCGCGTATTACCCCGGTCCCATTCGCCGCCGCAACGTGGGACCGGGGTGCCTCAAATGCGGCGTCGGCATCGAGCAATGCAGATGACAAACTTCGCTTATACCCTGACTCATTGAAGTCTCGGGAGAAATTTCTTGCCTTTCGCGTCTTGGTGGATTCCGATGGGAGCATGATTCGGGGTGGCTTTCTCAGTGCAGAGGATCGCAGGACGCTGATCGCG
>JASHYD010001271.1 GCA_030043175.1 Xanthobacteraceae bacterium
CTCGGCACGACGCGCGAGAGCGTCAACAAGCACCTTCAAATTTGGGCCAAGCGCAGGATGATCGCGCTCAAGCGTGGTGCCATCTTGGTGCTGGCGCCACGGGCGCTCGCGGCCATCGTGAGTGGCGATGACGATAGCAATGGCAACGGCAATGAATCCGGGCGTCCCGGGGCGAGACGCAAATAACGCGGCGCCGGCTGAAAGGTTCGAAATCCCCCACGTCCCACTGTTTTGAAAGGCTCTTAAGACGACACCATCAGGCCGGCTTTAAACGATGACAGGTGTCGGTTTGATAGGATTTGCCGAGGCTAGATCAGAGTCTCTAGACAGGCAGCAGAGCCTTAGACAGATCGCGCCTCCTCACGCCAGCTTCACCTGCATCTTGTGCAGGTGCGGGTCTCCTCGGCACGCAAAAACCCCACGCGAAATGTGGGAGCGTTAGCGCAATTGAATCTCCGGTTCGAATGCCCGCGCGTGCCTTTCCCGCAAGTCAATCACGGCCGCGCCTCCGCAGGCATCAGAACCGATCAGCTCGGCTGGCAACTCGCGACCATCGGCGAAGACTACCGTGATCCCGTCAACACCTGTAATGACGTGAGCGCTGGTGAGGATGCGACCCTCGCCAGGGTCGATCACCAGGAGCCTCTCTGCCGGAGCCGATCCCAGTGGCCCTTTTCAGCCCTTGCCCGCGAGGAATTCGCCGAGTTCGCACCGCCTTTGATTGCAATGCTAATACTCGCCACGGCCGGCGGTGTTTCTCTTGAAAATAAGGGCCGAGCAAGAAGGCGCGTCTACTTCGTCCGAGCGCGCGCAGCCATGCTCGCATTAATTATAGCTTACTACGTCGGCCGCAACCGACGGCCCTAATGCCGCAATCATGAGGAGGTCCTCGCCGGAAAGTCCGAGCGGTTGAGCTAGCAACCGTTAGATGAGGCCGGCCAGAAGGCCGGCCTCCAGGTTCTCGAAGTTTTCGACTAATTCAGCGCCCGCGATCCCAATCCCGTTTTAGTTCAAAGCGGACGTTGGGGTCCGGATCGGTGCCGATATAAGCGCCGGCGGGGTTGTACACATTGTGAGTTTCTGTGGCGCTGTGAGTTTTCGCGGCCGCCAGTGCCCCGGATGCTGCAACAAGCACGAAAGACAGTGCGAGGGCAGTCTTGGTGAACATGGTGATGTCTCCTGTCTGGGTTTGTCGCTTACACCATCGCGGTGTGCGCTCGAACCTTCGAATTAGGGGTCCAAACAAGCGATGTATGTGAAGGCGTTCACATTCGGAGTTACTTAAGGAGCCATCCGGCCACACCCGCACTATGTCGGCACGATGACTTCACAAAAGCCCTCAAGTTCCGGCCTTGTCCGCGCGATCGGAACCAAGCCGCGCGACCGCAGCCGCAGCATTAAGTTCCGTCTGCTGGAAATGGCCGGATCACGAGGCCAAAGGTGCGATCAATCCGGCCAAGTGGGAGCAGTCTATCGCCTATTGTTGAATACGATGAACCCGGTCGTCGTGCAGGCGAAGCGCCTCCCGACGGAAATCGTCCAAGGGAGAAGCGGACTACGAGCGTGTTCAAGCAGTTGGCACTGGAAGGCCGGGACCCAGCTACTCAATAAGATGGTGCCGCTCGTCAGACAGGTGATGAAACGAACAGGAGCGCGCATCTTCTGCGGCAACACGCTCAGCGAGGCAAGCTCCTCGGGCTGTTCGAACCTTCGCATATTCGGTGCCCCCCAGATGCTTTGGACCCCGATCCGAATACAGCCCTGCGCTGGTCCAAAATGCATCGCGTCATCAGACGCGGAAGGATTTACGGTGATCGCTGTTTGCTGCCGAGGGCCGAGGCGGCAGGCAAGCCGGACGACCCGTCTGGCCTGAATTTCATTTGTCTCAATGCCGACATCGCGGATCAGGCTCGAGCGGTGCGGCAATCATGGCTCAACAGAACCCATTTTTTGACGGCCTGCATCATGATTCGGACCCCATGAGCCATTATCCGGACGTCGGCATGGGTCGGAGTCGCTGATGGGTTTTTTGAGGGCGCCGCCGACGGGGCAAGCTTTGACGTTGCCGCTCGCGCAATCCGCTATTTCGTGACGTCCGAGATAAAGCGCATCGAGCCCATCGCCTGCAGCGGGATACAGTTGGCGCGACCGTCAAGCGCCCGAATCAGTTCATGGCTCGCCGCTATCCTTACCTTTTTTCAAGGCGGACCGGCAGGGAAACATGCCTTGAACCCGCGGCCATTCAACGAGCAAGCGAGCCTAGCGCGATGCTGGGAAGGAAGAAATAGCGCCGCGGCGCACCCTGACAAGTTGCGGAGGTGGATCAGCATGTTTGCCGGGCGGTACTGGATGGTCATTTGTTGTACCAGTAGGAGGCCGGAATATCACGAGAGTCAGTGCCGATCACAAGTGCCGTCCGCCAATCAGACGAGGGTGTGGGCTCGTGCAGTCGATGGGGTCCTTTCCACGATACGTATCTGAAATTGTTCCCGATCATATCTCTGGGATAACATGGGCCGTCGAGTGGTCCGGAAATGGAATTCCTCTCGCGGTCGTTCGATGAGGCGAGGTTGTTCGAAATCACCTCGGCGCGAAAAGCAAGGGTCTCTAGCGCACAGCAATTTCGGCTGCCTGCACTCTCGCGGTTTCGTTGGCGAACGGGTAGCGCCGAGCGAGGTCGCGCGTTTGCGTCTGATGGGTGCAGTGCCCATCGATACGGCACAAGAGCTCGCGCAGTTCGGTCTGACGGGTAAGCTCCGCGGTCGCGAAATTCGCACGGCTCAATCGGTCGGCGAAAAACACCGAGATCATGCTGACGATTGCGGCAACTGCCGCAACCTTGCAAACGGAACCGATGGTGACGCGCCTTGCATTGACGGCGGCTGTATGCGTGTGTGCGAGGATGGCCATGATGGGTACTCCTGGTTCGGGATGTATGGTCTCAGTCATGGATTGATCGAGCATCTGCATTGTGTTGATGCGAACGCGCGATGTATGTGAAGGCATTCACATTCGGAGCGGTTCACTCGTTTGGATGCTATCCGGGCACATCGCGTTATGCCGGCGCGATGGCTTCACTTCACATAAGCCCTCGGGTTCATAACCTGCTCTCGATCGGTTGCTCTCGGCCGAACGCGAACATCACCATCGCGTTCGGCACCCGGACGTCCTCATCTGTTCAATCACCAGACACATCATCGTCAGCGCCAGCCCATTCGATTTTTACCGACGGGGAACCACCCACGCTCGATCTCGTAAGCTATGCAAAGAGGCCCCTGCGCCTGACCGCCGAAAAACGCGGCGGTCTCGGCATGAAGATGATTTTGACTTCGATTTCTTTGAAAACCCGAGCCTCCCTCCTCGCAGGATCTGAAGAAGACTTGGCGGCCCCTGCACTGCTGCCTTCGCAGCGTCTATGGGGCGAGCGCGGTCGTCATTCGGAATGGGTGTTCACCTTCGTCGCCAAACGGACGCGCACATGCCAGAAGACCGGCCAAAAACACAACAACAAACGGTATCCAATCACCTATTGGGGTCTCTTAACACATCGTCGGTGCATCTGGCCCAAGGCTGGCGTCATAGCGCGCTGGCGTGACCTTCGGATTCAGCCAGCATGCGCACCGTACGCGCTATGGGTAGTCTCAGGGCCGTACAACGGCTGCTTGGACATTCCGACATTGCGACCAGGACCGCCGCCGTTGAGAGGCGCCCGCCGACCATCTATGCGGCAACGGACCCTACACTCGCGACGGGCAGGCGGCGATAAGCTCTCCCCACCCTGGCGGACGCTGTTGCCCAAGCGCTACACATAGCGCAAAATTCGCAACACGCCGCGTCCGAACTCTGGAAATACCTTCCGAGCCCGGTATCATCGTGCATATTATTTAAGCAGCTGCCAAAAAGGGGGTTGCCGAAACCACCGAAGCGGAATGGCAGCAAGAGTGCCGTTCGGCCAGTGTTCACTCGTATTTTGTTCGTCTCACGACTGCGCAATTGCGCTGGCCGCGATGCGCGAGCCGTCATCGTGGTTGGTCTGGAAAACGCGTTCGAGAGCGCGTGTTGAGCCTTCCGGCTAACCTTAGGGGGAATTATGAATCGGCGTCCTATATTCGCGGCAGCGGCGCTGAAGCTCAACCTTGCGAAATCATCCGGATATTTTTTGTCGACTGTGTTGTTGGGGCTCGGCTTCGGGGTGACGGCGGCCTACGCGCTTGATGGCACCAGAAGCCCCGCTAACATAGCTCCTGCGGTCGGCGAAGTCGCGCCCCAAGCGCGCAGTCGGGAAGCCGTTGAAGAGGCTTTTCGAGCATTTGACGACTCAATCAATCTACGGACTTCGTTCGTCCTCCGACACCTTGGCGATATTGAAGCCGCACGGAAATTGCTGGAGGGCGCAGCCCGCAACGGCGACGTTCGCGCGGCGTGGGAACTGGGCCGCATGTATGCCGACGGCGACGGGGTGAGGCAGAATCATCAGCTCGCTTTCCAGTATTTCGGCAGCATTGCTGATTCCCATGCCGATGAACCGACGGGTACCGTGCCGGCACGCCTCGTCGCCAACGCCTTTGTGAGGCTAGGTGGCTACTATCTGACGGGCATTCCCAATTCAGACATCAGGCCCGACGCGGTGCGGGCCCGCGACATGTTTAACTATGCTGCGAGCTACTATGGCGATCGGGACGCTCAGTACCATCTTGGCCGCATGTATCTCGACGGGGAGGGTATCGGCAAGGATACGAAGCTGGGAATGCGTTGGTTGTCGCTTGCGGCTAACAAGGGCCAATATCAGTCTCAAGCGGTTTTGGGCGCCTTATTGTTCAAGGGTCAAAATGTCCCTCGCGATGGCGCGCACGGCCTGATGTGGCTAATGCTCGCTCGGGACGCAGCTACTCCGGAGGAGACCTGGATTGCAGACCAGTACACTGCCGCCTGGAAGCAGGCGACCCGAGACGAGCTGACACGGGCGCTCGATCTCGTGAAACGCTGGATTGAGCAATCCCGCAGCGGACGTGGAGAGCAATTCTGAATCTTCGCTTGATGCTTCGTCCTGCCGACCAACGAGGTGCCCTTTACATGCGCGCTCGCGCGATCGGGGGTCGGCGGTAGGCCAACTCGGCAGATAGAGCGAGACGAACCCTTGGCATCACACGCTTCCAACTCGAAGGTCCCGGAGGCGCCGCGCTGAAGCGCGCGGCCGTGACGGCAATGGCGAGGGGGGCACAACATAAAGCCATGAGGGCGATGAGCCATCTCATGGCCCGCTCATTATCCGTGTCCGAGCCGACGAGTTCCGCGCACGTAGCGGATCGGCGCGGCCTCTGGACGACCGCCGCTCTGATCATTGCCGCCCGCGTGTTCGCCAAAAAAAGATATTCGGCTCCCGTCAAAACAATGCTATTTTAAGGACACGATGGGAACGCTAGTTACGTACATCACAGATTTGATCCTTTCCGTAGCCGTTCTGCACGCCGCCTATGGCGTTATGCGTTTCGTCGCGCGGTGTGTTCTATGGTTGGTCTGTTCAATAAGGTTCGGTGAGGGCGCCCGCAAGGTCCAGGGATCAGGTGTGCCCCGGGCTGAGAAGGCGCGACCCTCATTCGCAGAAATCACGGCCTCTGCAAGACAAGCGAGAGAGGCCCTGATTGCGTACGAGCGACATATGCTTTGCGCACGATCTGAGATGAGACAAATCGCTGCGCGGACGCTTGAAACTATCGCTCAAACCCGGGCGCTGATAGCTCAAGCCGACGCGACAGCTGCAACACATCGCCGGAGTCGGGCTGGTGGATGAGAGCTTCTGCCCGCGGAGGCGCTGACGCGACTGAAGGCAAGCCGTCCGCCTCTATTCGAATGCGGGCTGCGTTTCGCAATTTTGCTGGTCAATGGACGAAGCGCAGTCGGAATGCCGGCTTCTCGTACTTGCGTCGTTTTCTGCCACGTCCAGGCATGAAAGCGATCTTGTGGGGTTCTAATCCCGTGCAGGGCCTACCCTATTGACTATGGATCACGGCGTCCCGGGCGAGGGGCCTGCTCACAAGCCTGGAGCGCGGCCTGTGGTGCCGGTCGATCCCGGAGAAGAATTCCGTACATCCGCGCTGCGCTCGAACCGTCCGGTCTTCTGGTCGCTCCCGGCGGATCCTGAAGTGCGGTGAGCCAACGAGTCACGGTTGCCGATTTCAACGTATCGCCTTCCCCGTGCGCCGCACGCACCTTTACGAAGGCAGAGCCCAGAAGATTACGTCCGCGCCACCGTAGGGGATCAGACCGAAGACAACATCGGACTCTGTCAGGCAATGAGCGAGGCCTACGCTTCGCTTGGCCGCCCGTGCCTGGCGGCGGTGGTGGAACGCCGCATCGTATCCTGTCGGTAAAGATTGTTCGGTCGGTCTGTTTGTGACCCAAGGCTGCTGCCAAGTTGGGAGACGCCGCAGATCGGCCAGCAATTGGGTACACCGGGCGTGCTGCCAGCGTAGTCGGAAGGGCAGCCCTTGACCCGAAGCCGACTCTCGGTCAGTGCCCCAGTGCTGGCGCACTAGCCGGGGCTTGGCGGTGACGCGTCGCTCGCTCAAAGCCATAGGCAATCTGAATGAGTTGGCCTTCGCTCCACGGACGCCCCAGGATATCTATCCCGACGGGTACTCCAATCGGCGCTGTCGCGGTTGGCTTAGAAAAACCCGCCGGCACGGTGATTGCTGGAAACCCAGTAACGGAAGCCAGGATGCCGTTCCGATCAGCCTGATTGAATTCTGAGAGCGGGACGACGAGGCGTTGCTGCAAGGGATAGATCAACGCATCGAGTTGATGTTCCGCCATGAGGGAAATCAGCCTGTCGCGGGTGTGCCCGTTCCGCATTAGCCGAACCAGGTAGTCCGGCTCTTCCGTGCCGTTCTGATAGCTTTCCGCGGCCTTGAGGAAGCTCTCCAGTGATGGCTTGTGGAACTTGCCGGACGCGATGATTTCCCCGAGCGACTTCGCTGGCGCATTGGGAATGGACGCGAGATAGCTGTTGATCAGTAACTTGAACTCATATTTCTGGACGTCATTTTCGGCGCTGAGCTTAGCTGCGCTGAGTGCTGGATCATCTACTTCGATGACTTCAGCCCCGGCCTTCTTCATCGCGGCCACGGCCGCCGCCACGATCGCGTTGACCTCCTGATGCTCGGGCCCACTCCCCAACATGGCCTTGAGCAGACCAAGGCGCGCGCCGTGCAGACCATCGCCTTCGAGGAACGGCGCATAGCTTACCTTCGTGTAACCCACGCTCCACGCCGTCGATGGATCATTTGGGTCGTATCCTGCCATCACTTCGAGAAGGCGGGCGGCGTCGGCAACGTTGCGGGCGATCGGTCCGACCGCGTCCTGAGTTTGCGATACCGGCATGATCCCTGCGCGGCTCACGAGACCCTTCGTGGGACGTATGCCGACCAGACTGTTAGCCGAAGCCGGCGATCGGATGGAATTGACCGTGTCACTGGCAGTACCGGCGACAGCCAGATTGGCGGCTACTGCGGTGCCTGTGCCGCCGCTTGAACCCCCAGGCGTTCGGCTCAGGTCATACGGGTTGAGCGTCTGGCCCCCAAGCGAACTGACAGTCGTGCCGGACAGCGCAAATTCATGCATATTGGACTTGCCAAGGATGATCGCACCCGCCCGGCGAAGCTTCGTGACAACGAAGGCGTCCGCCTGGGGCTGTGCCCCCGCCAGCGCCGCCGACCCACCTGTGGTTGGCATATCGGCGGTGTTGTAGTTGTCCTTCAACACCAATGGAATGCAGTGGAGCGGCCCGATCAAACCGGTTCTCGCGTATTGCTCGTCGCGCTCGCGCGCCTCTGCGAGAGCCTTTGGATTGGGCGTCAGCATGGAATTCAGGGCCAGACCTTTATGATCGTATGCATCGATACGATCAAGATAGGCCTGAACCAACTCCTGGCACGTCAAAGCCTTGTCTTTGAATGCCTGATGAATACTGGCGATGGTGGCTTCTTCGACCTGGAAAGCTTGCGCAGCCTGGACCATGCAAATAGAGATCGCCGAGATGGCCCCAAAAAAGGTAGTTGCAATCGGCTTCACACTTCTTCTCCCCAGTTCAAGATTTCCGCGAACACCAGGCTTTCCCTTAGGCTGCCAGATTCATTCGATCACTTCGTCGGCGCAAGCCAACCTGACGGCGCACAAGGTGGGCCGCCAGCCGATTATATTGGTCGTTCGCGCAGCGATATTCGATGGCCACGTTATTGACCCTCAATGAAGCCCGTTTCGGCGAGGCCGGTTGGAAAGGCGGCTACGACGCACTGGGACGAACTCGGGGACCAACGGTGAGGAACCCATCACTGGAGTTAGCGCCTGCTGCGCGAGCTCGGCACGCGTCGACACGGTCCCAGTCACCAGACCTGCGATTGCATTCCGTCGTCGCATATGCAGTCCCTGGAGTTAGTCTATTTCAGGAGAGCGTAGCGCGATCGCGGTTGTAAGGGAACGGGCTTACGCCCACGCGTCGGGGGATTCCATTCCTGCACCAAGTCTTCCTCGCGGCGATCCGTCGGGCAGGGAAACCATCGGGCGATAAGCTCTGTCGCCCACGCCAGTGGCGTGCCGTTGGCAAGATTCTCACTCTCGATGCAGGAGAGTTTTGGTGCCAATAGTACAGGAAAAGCTGACTGGGGCCGTCCACGGCGCGCTCGAACCTTCGACTTCGGTAAGCGGCCTCGAAGTGGTCATACTGCATTGCTCCAGCACATCGAGTTCTTCTGATGGTTCGCTCCGGGTGGGAACTGAGGCTGATCCAACGGATGCGACTTCGGGATTTGAACCTTGGATACGAGCAAACGAGGTCGAGCTATGAGTGCACCATCTGTCGTCCGAGCAACATTCTCCGGCAGTAGCGGCGATCAGCTGGCTGCACGGCTCGATCTTCCGGACAGCCCCGTGCGGGCCTTCGCGCTGTTCGCCCACTGCTTTAGCTGCACGAAAGACATACTCGCTGCCCGGCGCATTGCGAGCGGGCTCGCGAGCGCAGGGGTGGCCGCTCTTCGCTTCGACTTCACCGGCCTCGGCTCATCGGAGGGCGACTTCGCTAATACCGACTTCTCCTCAAACGTCGAGGACGTCATCCGCGCCGCCGACTATCTGCGGAGCAACTACGAGGCGCCCGTCATACTCATCGGCCATTCGCTCGGCGGAACCGCCGTACTGGCGGCCGCCGAACGAATTCCCGAAGCGAAGGCCGTAGTGACAATCAACGCACCGGCCGATGTGGCGCACGTTCTGCGGCAGCTGGGCGCCTCGCTCGATAGGATCAGGTCCGAAGGCGAGGGCGAGGTCAAGTTGGGCGGCCGGCCGTTCCGGATCCGACGCTCATTCATTGATGACGCCGAGATGCAGCGGCTCGAGGAGAAGATCCGCACGCTCGGCAGGGCATTGCTCATACTTCATGCTCCTCGCGACGAGGTGGTCGGAATCGAGAATGCCTCCCACATCTTTCTTGCGGCAAGGCACCCCAAGAGCTTCATCTCGCTCGACGATGCCGACCACTTGCTGTCGCAACCGAAAGATGCCTCATATGCGGCGGGCATAATCACTGCATGGGCAGCGAGGTACATACCGGAGGCTCGTCCAGCAATTGCAGAGGCTGAACACGTCCTGGTCCGCGAGACCGGCGAAGGGAAATTCCAGACCCTAGTTATTGCCGGCCGGCACAGACTCATCGCCGACGAACCTGTTGCCGCCGGCGGTCTCGACACCGGCCCTAACCCCTACGACTATCTCTCGATTGCGCTCGGCGCGTGCACAGCAATGACATTGCGCGTCTACGCCGAGCACAAGAAGCTTGCGCTCGGCCGCGTGGCGGTCGAGGTGCGCCACGCCAAGGTCGACGTCGATCACTGCGCAGACTGCAGCGAAGTCGCCGAAGGACGCAGTGGGAAGATCGATCGTTTCGAGCGCCTCATCCGGATCGAGGGTGAGATCGACGCGGGACTCGCAGCCAAAATCGTGGAAATCGCAGAAAAGTGCCCCGTGCACCGCACCCTCGAGTCCAGCGCGGCCGTTGTCACGCGCGTTACGCGGAATAGGCAATTCCCCGCATAAACCCGTGACATTCTTGACTGCCGGTCGCACACGGCGATCGATGTGGTTCGTCACCTTAGCTACTGGCTCCGATCAATTCGGCCGCGTAGCGCAGTGGCATCCCTCGCTCTCGGCGATCGACGCCCGGACCTGGACGCGACCGCGCTCGACCTTGCGGTCGGCAAGCGCGTCTGCGGCTTGTTGTCGGTCGACGACGAGGGCTCGGCGACCCGGATGGAATCTGGGCCACGTGCGATCCGGACCGCCGAAGCCTGCGAAGGGCTCACGGTGCCTAAGGCGAAGAGCTTGGGATTCGTCCCTGACCGACAACACGGCCACTCCCGACGATGCGGGCGAACATGACGCGGGAGGCCGTTGTTGCCGAGGGCGCACGGGCGGCCGAGCGCGGGATATGGAGGCGGTAGAAGTTGCAGACCGAGATTGAAGACCACGCTAAGTTCGTTGTTACCGGCACCGCGTCGGCCTATCTTCTCTTTGCAATGAAAATCAAGCCTCTTCGGGCCGGGTTCGTCATCCCGGCCCAGCCGGTTCTGGCTTCAAGACCTCCCTCGGTGGCAATTGGGTTTACGCAACGAAGCATGACGGCTACCGGATGATCGTCCGCTGGGACGGCCCCAGAGTGCGGCTCTACACCCCAATGCCTATGACTGGACTGCGACTACCGGCGACCGCTGAAGCTGCGGGGGATCCAGGCTTCACGAACGATGCTGAGGCATTGACGGTGGGGCCGACCGCCTTGGCAGTTCCACAGGCCAGTTCGGTTTGCGGTAAGTTTGCGAACAGGCCACGATCTCGATGCTGCGCCGGATGGCCTTGCGGAAGCTCAGTAGTGGGGCCGCAACCGATCATGTGGGTAGCTTGTTTTCTGGATATGGCAATGGCTTCCTCGACGCACCTTGTCCACGCCCCGCATCGATTGCGGGCTTTCGTCCGGGCGCACGAAACCAGCCTTGTCGCGATCGCCGCCCTGATTGGGGTAATAGCAGGCCTTCTGGTCGCCGCGATGGGCGCCGCCGTCGCCCTTCTGCATAGTCTGTTCTTCGGTTTGAGACTCGACGAGCGCCTCTCAGCGCAGCCAAGCATAGATCCGACCCGCACCTTGATCGTGCTAACGCTTGGCGGTTTCGTTCTGGGGCTTGTTTCCCTCGTAGTGTATCGCTGGCGACCCGGCCGGGAAGTCGACCCGATCGAGGCAAATGCCCTCCGCGGGGGGCATATGTCTTTGCGCGGCAGCATGATTGTTGCGCTGCAGACGGTGTGGTCAAGCGGCGTCGGCGCTTCGGTCGGATTGGAGGCGGGTTATACCCAGATCGCAAGCGGGGCGGCCTCTGCGATCGGCCGCGCTTTTCATCTGCGGCGCGCCGATCAACGCATCATGGTCGGATGCGGAGCTGCTGCTGCCATAGCGGGCGCGTTCGGCGCACCGCTCGCTGGTGCTTTTTATGCATTTGAGCTCATTCTCGGTGCTTACACGCCGCCGAGTCTCGCCTCAATCGGCGTGGCCGCGTTGGCCGGATATGCGGTTGCGCACACACTCGCATTTCTGCCGCTAGGGGTGATCGTGAGTGAAGTCGGTGAAGTATCCCCCCACGACTTGGCCCTCGCAAGCCTGCTCGGCCTTTGCGCAGCACTTTGCGGCATCGTCATCATGCGCGGCGTCGCGCTGAGCGAAACGCTGCTTTCAAGGGGCCGCTTGTGGCGGCCGATCGGTCCCGCCCTTGGCGGCTTGATCGTCGGGTCGCTGGCGCTTGTGACCCCACAGGTATTGTCCTCAGGTCACGGCGCGCTGCATCTCACTGGGATGGCCACCTGGCCTGTCTCTGCGATCGGCACCCTATTTGTGCTCAAGGCGCTTGCCTCGATCGTATCGCTCGGCTCCGG
>JASHYD010001272.1 GCA_030043175.1 Xanthobacteraceae bacterium
TTTTCCTCATCCGAACCGGCCCAGATCCTGCGATGTTCGCTGGTGAGCACATCGACAGAAATCTTTGCGAATTCGCGCGAAATATCCGTGAAGGCGCGGGAGAATTCGCGCGACTTCAACGCGCCGACGAGAAGATGACCGGTGCGGATTTGCGTCTCGCCGAAAAACAGCGTCGCGTAATGCCAGCCGCGATCGAGCAGATCGATCACGGTATTTGAAATCGCCGGCATTTCAGTCTCATTCTTGCGCAAACCGCCGACGGCGACGGTGACATCAGTCATCAGCCGGCCCCGATCGAGCTTGAAGTGATCGGTCGTCAGCGCGATGTCGGAGCGCTCGCTTTGAAGGATATGAGCGACCCAGTGGGCAAACTCCAGGTGGCGATTGCCCGCTCCCTTGGCCTGGCGCAGCGCCTTGATGAAGGTTTCATAGCCGATCCGGTTCAGCTTGCCTGTAACCACCTCAAGACTGATGTCAGCCATCGCGTTCCTCTCCCTGCTGGCGCCGGCTATGCCAGAATCGAGACTGCCAACCGGGCTGTGGCGCAGGTCCCGCCTGCGATAAATACAAACGCCGCGGCGGCCTTTGCCTACCCTGCGCTCTCATATGCGCTTTATGCTGCACGATGATTGACGCAATTGTTAATCACTTTGCTTGTTAAGCGTTGATACGTGACCGGCGCCTTTCCCGCAAGCGGGCAGGACACGCGCGCTCATTATTATTGAGCCGTCAAAGTATTATCGGTTTGCGGTCATCTTCTTCTCAGCAGCCCGCCTGCGTTTGAGTCGTATGCGCTCGGCGGGATGAAACCGCGCATCCCGGCGCCAGGCCTCCGACGCGGTCCAGTTCGGAGCCATCCAGCTCGTCCAGCCAAGCTGCCCGAAATGCCCGAGCCGGACCGGCGCTGCGGACCCCGATGGGAGAGCCAGTTCCGCATCCCAGTCGAGCTGGTCGCCATTGTAGAAAAACACGAGGTCGGCGAGCGGTTCGCACAGGTCGCCGCTCGGCAGGAAGCGGCTATACTGTTTCAAATCTCTGGTGAATATCCGGATCCGGATCTTGTCCTGCACACTGAACACGGTGCTTCCCAGGAGCGCATCTTCGCCCAGTGTGGTGTGGCGCCTGCCGAGCAAGCTGTATTCCGCCGCCTCAATCTCCAGGCGCGCACCGACGAATTGTTCGACTTCCGCCTGAACCTTGAACATGCCGCAGACGGCCCCGGCGAGACGCGAGGCGGATTTGATCTGTGATCCCAACAGCCCGGCGAATCCGATCCTCACCGAATCCGGCAGGCTGTCGACGTGTTGATAGGGCTTGGAGCCGACCCCGATGGCGGAGCCGAGATACGCGACAAAGCGATCCTCATCCGGCCGGTCATGCTGGGCGATCGAGCGCGAATCCGCCCACGCGCGAAAGAACAACTGGATGAATCTGTTGTTGAAGATGTCGAGAAATCGCGGAAATGCGTCATCCCTAGCCAGGTGGTAGTGATAGGCCTCTTCGGTGACGGAAAGCGGCAGCGCACCCTGCGGCCCGAGCAGCCCGAGAAATTTTACGAAAATCGTGAGCTGCTTGTTGTCGCCCTGAACCACCCGCGCAATATTGGAGGCAGGAAACTCCATGTAGGTTTCCTGCCCGAACTGGACGAACTCCTCGCGCCGCGCCGCGCTGTCACTGATGCGCGGCAAATCCTTATAGGCGCGCTCGAGACGGCGCAGCACCGCGAAATAATCGAACCGCCAGGGCTCCGCTTTAAGATCGCTTAGGAAGCTCACGGCAGCCTCGCCACAGATGTCAGCCGGCCATAATCATAGCGCCCGGCGCCTTCCCATGCGGGGAGGCCATCGTGCAACTTCTCCGCGCTCCACCGACCTGATCACCGTCTGGGTGAAATGGTTGAAACCCGCATACTCGGCGAAGAAACGGTCGAGCACCGCGCCGAGCGGAAAAATCCCGGTGCCCTCGAATGCCCGTTCGTCGATCGTCACTGTGATCTCGACGCCGCGCGCCGCCCCGACGCCGGTGCGCTGGCGAAGGCGACGGACGATCGGCCGGCTGTCGACGCTGCGAATGCCGCGGACGCGGCGTTCGGTCACGGCGTCGGTCATTTCCGCAAACATCGACAGGATCTCCTGCAACGCCTGGGCATTGCGCCCGGCGCCGCGTTCCACAATACCGAGGTGGTTGGTGCTGAGCATGTTGACAAGGCGCCAGATCACCGTCCCGGTATGCGCGACCTCACTGCGGCTGCGCAACTGCGCGACGATCGGCTCGCGCGGTGGTGTCGGACCGGCGACACATACCACGTCCAGGGAGACGTCGTCGACAAGCTGGAAGTCCGCACCGCCGGTCCCGACCGGAAGATGCTCGGTCAGGTGCCGGTTCGAGCACAGCGCCCGCACGCTCAACTCCGCCACGCTGGCGTCATCGTCGCCGCCAAGCGCGCTCAGCGAGATGAACATATCGGTCCCGGTGTAATCCGTCCTCATGCCACTGCGCTTCTCCTCGACGGCACGCCGTCGCGGCAGGCGCCGCACCGTATAGAACAGGCTGGACGCGGACACGGGTGCGTCGAGCGACGCCGAATAGAGAGGCAGCACGGGCACCTTTTCGCGTCCGCCCGGAAAATGGGCATACACGTCGAGCAGACGATGGGGTTCGTAATCGAGATAGTGGCTGCGGTCCGGAATGACGTGATATTCGTATTGGTTGGATTTCACCTGAACGCGGTCGGTGGTCTTCTCGAACAGATTGATGGCAGGCGCCGCATAGAGGGCAAAGGCCGACGGCTGCACCACCGATGACAGGCGCGTATTGACCTCGTCGAAGGCGAAGAGGATGTCGAGAGTTCGCGCCTTGATCTCTGGAAGCACAGCGGCGAGGCCGGTCAGATTGAAACCGAGGAACTTGCGTGGAAAAATGAAGAATTCGCGCAGCAGGTCGAACCCTTCAAAGACGCGGTGATCGTTGGGAAACAGAACATTGCCAGGCTCGAAACCGATCTGGGCAAGGCACTCCGGGGGAGCCCGGTGAACAACCGGGTCGCCGAAGCTGTCGAAGCAGCGAAAATAGATTCCGCGGCAATGGGCGAACAATTGCTCGTAAAGCGCGACCGCGTCCGCTTCGGCGCCCAACAGGTAGATCGGCAGATGGGTCGTGCGGCAGCCCGCGAACCATGTCTCCGGCTTTTTCATCACTTCGGCGCCGGAAGGTTCGTTCTCCGGATGCGCGGCGCTGCGCAGCGTGAGCGTCAGGCGCATCCCTGCCAGCACGTCGGTGCCCACCGGCGCGTGGAGCGCCTGCAGGCCGGCCGGCGACGGGTAATATTCGGCGGCGGTGAGTTCGAACGGCCAGACCGTGATGTCGGTGCACAGGCGGAACCGGCAGGCGATCTGACGATCGAGCTGACGGAACATCGCGTCGAGGCTGGAGCCGCGCGGCACCGGGTGCCCCTCCCGCAGGGCCTTGTCGCCGAACACCGGATTGACCTTGGCGAGCATCACCGACGGCGTCGGCGCAAGATAATGCGGGACCAGATGTTCCAGGAGATTGCTGGTGAATTCGGGAAACTCGTGCTTGAGCTTGAGCTGCACCCGCGCTGCCAGGAACGCTGCGCCTTCCAGAAGACCGGTGATCATCGGATCCATGCGGTCTTCGAGAATGCCGCCCAGCCGCTGTGCGATGCCCGGATATTCCTCGGCAAATTCGCGCGCTTGCTCGTTGAGCAATTGAAGTTCCCGATTGTAGAGATCGAGAAATTCCCGGTTCATGCCCAAATTACAGCTTGTTGATCACGATCTTGCAGGTATCGATGACGTCGGCGACGAACTCTACCGGCACCTGCACCGGGTGGCACATGAGATCGGCGCGGACCGCAAAACGGACCTTGAGCTCGCTGGTGTCGACGCTGTTGTCGCGTTCGATATCCACGGACCCCGCGACAATGCGCGGTTCGTAGGTGGCGAAGGCCTGCTTGAGTTCGTCGGGAATGAAATTGACGGTCCTCTCGTCGATGGTGCGATGGCTGATGTCGGGTAGCCCGTAATTGAGAATGGACTTGCGTGCATGAGGCACGTCGGTCAGGTCAAGCGTCGACTCAAGCGCAATGCAGTTTAGCAACGCGTCGAGATCGCGCGAAACTTCGCGCCGGAGCATCGGCTCGGTGATCGCCTGGCGCACCGGCATGCGGGTCCCGGTGACGACGCGTTCACCGGACTCCGTGCGCACGGTCGCCTTTTTCTTGGCGTCCTTGGCCTCGTGCGCGGCCCGGAACACATGCATCAGCGGCGGGCTAAGACGCTCCTTGCGTGTCACATCGACCACGGTCTGGTCCCCTTGTTAACGGCGCGGCGCAAATCCACCAGCAGGCAAGGCCGTGCCGCGCACGGGATCGCGCACGGCAAGGTGTGGCGGCATTTCATGTCTTTGCAGCCGGCTTGTTTTCTGTCTTGTTTTCCGGCAACGTAAATTCGAATCCTACAGTGAGGGGCGCGGCGCCGGTATTATCCTGGAATTTATAGTGAAACTGAACAGTCTCGTAGTTCAGGTGCACTGTTTCGGTAATTTCGTGAGCTCCGGTATCCGCCTTCGCTCCCGACATATGAACTTGGCTGATCATGACGTTGCCCAGCTCGATCATCAGATAATCAAGCGGGTCACCCTCCCCCCTGTATTTGCGACAGGTAATGACCGCGAAGGGAATCGGCAGACCGTTCGCGCAATATGCCGCCAATGCTGCCGACGCTCGGTCGGTAAATTTTTGCACCACGACGTTGTCCATCTTGGTCGTGCTGGCCCCATTTTTCGGATCGTCTTGGGCCTGTTTGTAGCTAGCGCTATTCGTGATGCCGTTGTCCCCCCATTTCCACAGGTCGATTTCAATCTCCATTTCATGGTAGGGGTCGAGGGATTCACCGGTGATCAGGAGCTGTTCGCCCTTGTCGTCGGGGTCGTTGCAGAGCTTGAGAAAGAGGTGGGCCATCAGAGACTCTCCCGGTCCGCTCGCCGAGCGCCCGCTCGAACGCGGGCGCAGCAGCGCGGGACCTGGCCAAACTAGGTGCCATCAATATACAATATGACAATAGGTTTTACTTGATGACCTGCGTCTGGACATTGAATCCGAAATCGGAAACGCCCCCTTTATCGCCTGTGTCCTTTTGCAGCTTATAAGCCATCTTGAACTCGGCGATCTCCAAGAAGATTTCCTCGCCAACGACGTCATCAGTTCCGCCGCCCGACCATTCAACCTTGCTGACGATGATGTCTTTCAGATCGACGATCAGATATTCGAGCTTACTGTCGCCGTCTTTCTTGCGGCAGGTGATCTTTCCGTCCGGAATGTGTTTTCCAGTCAGACAACACCTCATCAAAATTGCGGATGCCTTGTCGACCGTCTTCGTGATGGTAATCTTGTCATATTTTGAACTGAGGGTCTGTCCGCCCTGGTTCCGGTCCCACTTCACGACCGCGGACGAGCACCACTTCCATTCCTTGATCTCGATGTCGGTGTTGGGGCGCTGTTCGTCGAGGGTCTCACCATCAACCCCCTTTAACGTCAAAAACATCTCGGCCATTGATCCTGTCTCCTGTGTGTGCCGGCCTCAAGGTTTTACGGAGGGCGGCGAAAACATGCATTCGTCGCCGACCCTCGAGGAACGGTTCAATCGTTATTTTGCGACAGGCAACCGGGACACAAGTCGAAGGCCAATGTCCATGCCTTCCAGCTGGAAGTGGGGCCGGAGCTCGAATGTCGCCGAGTAATATCCAGGATTTTCCTCGTTCTCAACGATCGAGATATGCGCACCAGCGAGCGGCCGGCGGCACTTCGTGGCCTCCGTGGAGTTCTTCGGGTCACCGTCGACATACTCGCTGATCCAGTTCGTCAGCCACTTATGCAACTGCTCTTTTTCGTAGTATGAGCCCACCTTGTCGCGAACGATACACTTGAGGTAGTGGGCAAAGCGGCAGACCGCGAACATGTATGGTAAGCGCGCGGACAGGTTGCTCGACGCGGTCGCCTCGGGATTGTTCTGATAGGCTTTAGGCTTGAACAGCGACTGCGCGCCGATGAAGGCCGCCCGGTCGCTGTTCTTGCGATGGACGAGCGGAATCAATCCGGCCTTTGCGAGTTCCGCCTCGCGGCGGTCGGTGACTGCAATCTCGGTCGGGCACTTCAGATCCACGCCGCCATCGTCGGTCGGGAACGTATGAACCGGCAGATCTTCCACCTCGCCGCCGGACTGGACGCCGCGGATGCGGGCGCACCAGCCATATTCCTTGAACGCGCGGTTGATGTTGGCCGCCATGGCGTAGGCGGCGTTCATCCAGGCGTATTTCTCACCCTTGTGACCGTCGGTTTCCTCTTCAAACGCGAATTCGGCGACCGGCTCGGACTTCGCCCCGTAGGGCACCCGTGCGAGCACGCGCGGCAGGCACAGCCCGACATAGCGGGCGTCGTCGGAATCGCGCAGCGATCTCCAGCCCGCATAGTCGGGCGTGTCGAACACCTTGCTGAGATCGCGCGGGTTCATCAGCTCGTTCCACGAGTCCATTCCCATCAAGGTCGAGTCCGCGGCGGCGAAGAACGGCGCGTGGGCGGCGCCGGCGATTCTGCTGAGGTCCCGCAGCAGCTGCACGTCGACCGGCTGATGGCTGAAGTAATAATCGCCGATCAGGCAGCCATAGGGCTGCCCGCCGAGCTGCCCGAATTCCTCCTCATAGACTTTCTTGAACAGTCCGCTCTGGTCCCAGGCCGCATTGGGATAAGTCTTGAGGTGGCGGTAGAGCTCCATCTTCGAGACGTTCATGACGCGAATTTTGAGCGACGCGTCCGTCTCGGACTGGTAGATCAGGTACGCCAGACCGCGCCATGCGCTCTCGAGCTGCTGAAATTCCGGCGCATGCAGGATCTCGTTCATCTGCGCCGACAGCTTCTTGTCGAGCTGCGCGATCATCTCCTCGAGCGTGTCGAGAACGTCGCTCTTGACAACGCTGGAGTCGGCGAGGGCCTGCATCACCAGCGTATTGACGGCGCTCTCCACTTCCGTCGCCGCACGCTCAGTGCGTGGCTTGAAGCTCTGCTTCAAAAGCTCCTGAAACTCATCCGTCTCGCGGGTTTCGACGAGCGCGGCTTGCTGAGGGCTTGCTGCTTCCGTTGCCATGACAATGCTTCCCGATTCTAGACTGCCTACGCACTGCCCTCACCGCCGTCGCCCTGCTCCTCAGCGCGCTTTTTCAAAGCAAGCATGAGTTGGGGGTCCGCGAGCAGTTTGCGCAGCGTGTCTTCCGCTGCAACTTTGCCGTCCATATAACGCATCAGATTGGCGAGCTGGGTTCGCGCCTCCAGTAGCTTTGCAAGCGCCGGCACCTGCTTTGCGACTGCCGCGGGCTCGAAGTCCGCCATCTTGTTGAAACGCAAACTGACGCCCAGCTTTTCGCCCGCATTTTCAGAAAGCTTGTTGTCCACCCGGAAACTCACGCCGGGCTGGATCGCCGCCATCCGGTTATCGAGGTTGTCCATGTCGAATTCGACGAACTTGCGAAGGTTCACGTCCTCTTTCTCGACGCCCGCATTGTTGCCGGAGAGGTCGGACATCACCCCCATGATGAAGGGGATCTCGACCTTTTCTTCGACATTAGCAGGATTTTCATAGGTGATGTGAACCCGGGGCGGACGGTTTCGTTTGATGAACTTCTGACCGCTCTGCTTGGCCATTGCTAATCCCTTCCCGTATCTATCAATCGCATGTTAATTAATTCGACAAAACTTTGCCACTCGTCAATTGACTGATGCGCACCGGCCCCCGAGACCCCACCATGTCTTCGACGCGCCTGCGCCTCGGACACTCCCTCACCAGGCGTCGACCGTCCTAACCACCGGCGCTCTGCACCTGCCTGTTGAGCCTCGCCCGTATCCCAGCCCGGCATCCGATGGACGCCAAGAGATCAAAGGCGCCCGGATCAACACCGTTTGGCAGCTCGCCGGAGCACACGTTAGCTCAGACGGCTCGATCCCCCGCATCCCACCGTGTTCGCGAGGCTCACCGTTGGGCGGCCGGTTTACTTGTCCGCAGTGATAGTCTTAAGCGCTGATTTTGGCAACACGTCTCGCAATACGCCCATGAAGTCCCGCTCGGCCAGCGCCCGGGCTCGCTGGCACAGCATCGGCACCGGGCTCGATGGTTCGCAGTGGCGGAAATAGCGCTGGACCAGGTCGAGCAATGCGATGGCGTCCGTACGCGATTCAACGCGATATCGGGCCGGCGCGGACGTTGCCGCCGACTCCTCGTCACCGTTTAGCGCAGACGCCACGCTGGAGAGTCCTGAGAGCTTGCCGAGCGGCAATTCGAAGACCTGGTCTGTGCCGATCTGAAAAGCCGCCTTATCGACCTGCGACGGCACCAGAATCGTCATCACCTCGAGAAACGATTTGCCAAGGAGCTGATGCGCCTGGCGCACCAGCGGGAGGGCCGGGCTCGATGGCTCTTTATGACTGTAATAATCGGCGATGGCGGCAAGCGCCTGGGCGACCTCGGTGATCGACGCCGGCGTGGGGTTGGCGGCCGAAATCGAACTCTTCTTTTGCTGCCGCTCATGATCCTCGCCGGCGGCCTCTTCGCCTGGTTCGTCAGTCGAGGTTACCGCCACATAGGGATCGATCCAGGCCAGCATCCGCTCGACCAGCGGGGGAAGGCTCTTGAGGCCGGCCGACTTGCCTTGCACGGCGAACGCCATGACGATCCGCTGCAACGAGCTCTTAAGGAGCGCCAACTGATTGCGTGCCCTGGTCAGGACCGCCAGGTCAGCTCTGCCGAGGGCTTCGGCGATGGCCGTTCCCGCCAGTTCCAGGTCTCCCGGCCGCGGTTTGGCCTCCCCTGTCGTGACCATCCACTTGCGATAGGTGACCACCCCGATCCGGCCATCCTCGAACAATGGTGCATATTGCAGAGGAAAGATCACCGTCGGCAGGTCGAGCGCCGATATCACTGCGGCGCGCCCCTCCACACCGCCACGCTGGAGACGGGGGTGAACCGCATCCCAGAACCGGTCGAGCCATTCGGCGATTGCCGCGACGTTGGCGGCGAAACCAGCCAGATTCCTGTTCAAAATCAAAAGACGGGCCTGCAAGGCGAGCAGCCTAATGTCCCGCGTGCGCGCAAGAAGTCGCTTTACCGACGCAATCTGGCCGTCGATATCATCGATGGCCGACGGATCGAAGGGCTTGCCGTCTTCGGGCGAGAAAAAGGTGGTCGGCAGCAGACCTTCCACATTGGCGAAAAGGTTGATGTAGCCCGCATCGTCTTCGAAATCGAGATCGGGTCCGCACGGATCTGCCTCTGACAGCGGGGCGCAGAGCGCGGCCACCGCCGGATCGAGAGTGGTCAGATTGGGTTCGGCCGGCGCGGGCGCAGGCCCACCGACGCCCGCTTGCGGCGGAACAACTTCCATCACGGTCGACCCGTTCGATCCGTCCTCGCTTGCCATCGCTATAGGTTCTCGACTACTGCTTCGCACCGCGCAGGTTCGACGTTTAAGAGGCTGCGAGGTAGCTCAGTATCATGACGATACCTATTCCTCTACGAAATCAAATCTTCTACGAAATCAAATGAACTTGCAATCGCGATCAGCCTCGGCGGGGCGTATTTCAGGCGTCGGCGTGAACCAACGCCCCGGCCCGCCACACCAAGACCCGGGTCGAAAGCCCAACCGGCTCGGGCTCGATTGTCAGAAAAATCAACATCACGCCCAAGGGATTTCAGCTTAGCGGCAACGCAGACGCGGGCGTCCTGCCCCGCACTTTGCAAACAGGCGGCGACACGCCCGCGCGCGCTATCGGCACAATGACTGCCACGCGCATTTTCGGTCACTGTTACAAACCCACGCCTGCCGGCATTTCGAGGTGCCGAGGGGGGGAAGCATCAAGGGCCCCAACGGCGCCATCTGCACCCGCCGGCTCGGACAGAGCGTGAGGGGGCAAAGAGGCGCAATTTCAGTTTTGCGCTCGCAAATGGGCTGCATCCGTCCATCGACGCACAGGCAGCGACAGGTCGCGCCTGCCTCTTGGGCGGTCACACCCAAGAAGAGACCGCACAGGATCATTGAACCGCACCGGATCACCGACTTCATCTCCATCGCCTTGCTCCTCGAAGCATTCCCATGTGTCGTCTACGTCCCTTTAAAGATGTCCGCCGCAAACCCGGCCATCTCGTTAAGCTAGCCAGGGCGTCCCACAGTCGGGCAGTTATCGTACATCAGTTTGCGGATTGCTAATCCGTGTCGCTCGCGGCTTTGCAGCATTGAACCCAACCGGCCGGCCATCGCACTATAGGCTGACGCGTGTTCGCGAACCGCGCGATTCGACGCGCTCTGAAGGCCCTACTGACGATAAGACAGTCCCGAAAGGCGGAAGGTCCAATGGCAAATCTCAGTCAATCCGAACGCATCGCCGAGTTGACGACGCCGCTCGGTAAAGACGTACTGGTGCTGGTTCAGTTCAAGGGAATTGAGGGCCTCGGCGAATTATTCGAATTTCATATCGAAGCCATAAGCGAACAGGAAAACATCGATTTCGACAAGGCGCTGGGCCAGGGATGCACGCTCAAGCTCAAAGCCTATAAGGACAAAGAACGCATCTACAATGGCATCTTGACCCATGCGCAATGGGTCGGAAAGGCCAAGGATTACTATCGCTACAAGCTCGTTCTGCGACCATGGCTGTTCCTCTTGGGCCATCGGGCCGATTGTCGGATCTTCCTCGACAAGGAGGTCCGCGAAATCATCAAGAGCGTCTTCAGCAAGGCCGGATTCACCGATTTCGACGACCGCACGAGTAGCAATTACGACAAAATCCCATACTGCGTGCAATACCGCGAAACCGACCTCACCTTTGTTACCCGGCTGATGGAGCAATACGGAATCTATTATTTCTTCGAGCATTCCGACGGCAAGCACACACTGGTGATGGCCGACTCCCACTCCTCCCACAAAGCCGTCGCCGATCTCCCGAAGGTGCCGTTCATCCCTTTCAAGAAGAAGGAACAGCACACCGAACCGCATGTTAGTGAATGGACGTCGGAGCGTCGCTTTTGTACCGGCAAGGTCCAGTACAACGACTATGACTACTTGAAGCCGAGCAAGAATCTGCTGGCGCCCGCAGAGGCTTCGGAGACTTACACAAACTCGAAGCTCGAGGTTTACGATTATCATCCGGCGAGATACGACGATCAGGCTAAAGGCAAGGATTTCGCGCGCTTCCGCCTTGAAGCCCTGCAGGCCGCGGATCGTCGCCGCCACATCCGCGGCGATGCCGCCTCGCTGTTTCCGGGTGGGCTCGTCACGGTCGAAAAGCACCTGACCGACTCGGAAAACAAGGAGTATCTGATCGTCCGCTGCGGCCACCGCTTTTTGAGTCACCACTATCGCTCTGTTATTGCGTCCGATCCGGAGAGCACGCCTCCGGCTGGCGCCCTGGCGGAGCCAGCTACCGCGACCGGGACCGAGCAAGATCAGGTCTATTACGGGTCGTATGAATTCCTGCCGAGTGACCGCCCGTTCCGGTTGCTTCCGGTGACGCCGAAGCCGCGCATCCGCGGCATACACACGGCCAAGGTCGTTCCCAAGCAGGGCGAGGACAGCGAAGAAATCAGCACCGACGAGTATGGCCGGATCTGGGTCCAGTTCTTCTGGGACCGCGATCCACAGAAGTCCTGTCCGATCCGGGTCAGCCATGTCCACGCCGGCGCGCAATGGGGCGGACAATTCATCCCGCGGGTCGGCATGGAGGTGGTGGTCCAGTTCCTGGAGGGCGACCCCGACCGGCCGCTGGTGACCGGCGTCGTTTATAATGACGACAAGAAGCACCCGTATAGTCTTCCCGACAACAAAACCCAGCAGGGCTGGCGGTCCGACTCGTCGAAAGGCCACAACGGCTACAACGAATTGATGTTCGACGACAAGGCCGAATCGGAACTCATCCGGATGCACGCCGAAAAGGATCATGATGTTACGGTGAAGAATATCCAGACCCACACCATCGGAGAGGAGTTCATGACTCCGCAGGGAAAGCCGTCGCGTACCACGACGTTGAAAAACGGCGACGATCAGCTGACCCTCGACATGGGGGATCGGAATATCACGCTGTCGATGGGCAACCAGAGCACGACGCTGAGTATGGGGGAGTACACCACCACCACCATGCAGGGAATTACGCTTACGGTGTGCTTTGGGGTGAGTTCGATCGCCATTAGCCCGGAATCGATTTCACTCTCGTCGCCGGAGATCAATCTCATGGCGGAAACCGCCATCAACATCCTGGCGCCCAACGTCGCTGTCGGCGCGATCCTAAATACACCCGAGTTAAACGCCACCGCCGCCACGATCTCCGGCATTCCACTCTAGAGCCTAAAAATCCGGTGATGTTTAGCCACCTTTTTGCAGTCAGGGCTTCGCAAGTCAGGGCGCCGGTCTTTCCCGACCGTGACGTCCTGTTCGCTGAAAATCAGCAAAAGACGCGACGAGGGTGTCCGCGACGGCGGGGGTTTGTGCGTGCATGACGATGATTTCAGTCTCACAGGAAACCGATCGCATTGACAGCGGGGCCACGCCGGCGCAAGGCTCCTGGTCTGCTGTGACGGTCTGACCACCTGATGATTGCGCCGCCTCCGGCGGCGCCCGGGGTTCTTCGATGTCTCGCCTCCGTTTCGCTACTGCCCAGGCCGTGTTCGAAACGTTTCCGGAACTGGCGCAGAAAATCGCCGGTGCGCCGGGCAATCAACCGCCCATCGATTTCCTCAAAAAGCTGGCCGCCGACGGCCGTATCGCCGACGCGGTAACCTTTTGTGCCTACCTGCTGTCGCGGCGAGAAGCGGTGTGGTGGGCGTGCGGATGCGTGAGGATGCTGTCGGGCGACCTTGCGAAAGACCAAGCCGCCGGACTGCTGGCGGCCGAGGCATGGGTCTACAGGCCCGACGATGAAGAGCGTCAGCACGCGCTGGAGATCGGCACCGGAGGCAGCGGCAAAGACGTCATGACATGGCTGGCGCGGGCAGCCGGATGGTCCGGCGGATTTCTCAACCGCAGTCCGAACCGGCAGGATCCGATTCCCCCATACATGACCGCACGTGCCGTTCGCATTGCGGTTCTGCTCAGCGCTGGCAAGGTCAGTGGGGCTCAACGACAGAAGTGGTTCGACGCGTGCATTGCGGAGGGTATCAAGCTTGCGGAAAGCGGACTGTCATGAATGGCTTGCCATGACGAGGTCGGTCATGCCACGGCGTCGCCGGACAGAGCGACAAGAGGCGCAGCGCCCGAGACCTCGGTACGGCAAGCAATCCGCGATGAGAACCTTTGATGAGAAATCGCGAAGGGGCGACCGCCGAGGTGGCTTGAACGATGGCCGGACCGGTCCTAAAGGGGTGTCGGCAATTGACATTCCTTCTGGGACTCACCGCTGTGGCAGTCTCGCGTGTTGTGTCAACCGGAAGTTTGACCCACTCAAAGAGCCGCGATGGGCCTGACGCTGAATATTGAGAACCTGCCGAGCCTGCCCGATGGCGGCCCGTTGAGCTATACGGTCCGGGGCAAGCGCGGCTTCGACATCGGGCGCGATCAGTACCTCGACTGGACGCTGCCTGACCCCAGCCGCTTCGTCTCCGGCAAGCATTGCGAGGTGCGCTGGCACGACGGCGGCTATTGGCTGCACGACGTCTCGACCAACGGTACATTTCTCGATGGCGCCGACAGCCGGCTCAAGGAGCCGCACCGACTAAGAAACGGCGACCGCTTTTCCATCGGCCATTACGTCATCGTCGCATCGATCGACGGCGAAGAGGCCGAGACCGGGCAAGCCCCGCCTCGAAATTCCGCCCCGCCGAGCTACGATAACGTCTGGGATCCGGTCGGCGAGTCGGCGCCCCCGATCGACTCGAAAGAGCTCAAGCCACCCGAGGCCTCAAAGCCGGTCCGGTCCGATTTTCTGGACTGGGCGGTCGACGTTCCGAGCGCTTACCCGGCGTCACCGCCGCGACCTGCGTCGCCGCGGCCGGATCGCGCGGCGTCGCCGTCGGACCCGCCGGCGTCCGCGACCGATGACATGGCTTGGGCGCAGAGCGCGCCGAAGCCGCCGCCGCCCGTCCCCGACGTTCCCCCGCTGCCTCAACCGCGCCGTCCCGTCTGGATCTCGAGCGACCCAGAAGGCCCGTGGGCGACACCCGCCGCGGGGGTGCCGGCGATATCCTCTTCCCCGTCTTCCCTGCGGCCAGTCGATGGGCCTGAGGCAGGCGAGCTCCCTGCGGCCCAGGCCCTTTCAAGCGCTGCCGCTGCGGGCCGTCCGGTTACGGCTAGCGGCGCGGCGCAGAGCGCCGGCATGATGGATTTTGTCCGCCTGTTCGCCCGCGGTGCCGGCCTGCCGGAAGACACCCTCGCTGCACGCAATCCGGCCGAACTCGCCGATGAGCTCGGCGAACTGATGCGCCTGGTCGCCGAAAACGTGAAGCAGCTCCTGGAAGCACGCCAGATGGCCAAGCGTCTTTCCCGCAGCTCCAGCCAGACAATGGTGCAGGCCCTCAACAACAACCCGCTCAAATTTGCGCCGAGCACGCAGGAGGCCCTGCGCATCATGCTCGGGCCGCAAACGAGGAGCTATCTGGATGCCCGGCGCGCGCTGGCGCAAAGCTTCGACGACCTGAAGGGCCATCAAGTCAAGACGTTTTCGGCGATGCAGCAGGCGCTGCGGCTGATGCTCGGGGAATTCGATCCCGATGTCATCGAGAACACGGCGCCCGCCGATCGTGGCCTCGCCGGCGTCGTCGGATCCCGGAAGGCCCGCCTGTGGGACATCTATGTCGCGCGCTGGCACGCCCGGACCCAGAACCATGCGGACGGTATGCTCAAGGCGTTCATGGCCTATTTTGCCGATTGTTACGATCGGGAAGAAAAATGAGGGACGAGGGGGGGTTGACGGGTCAGCAGGCAAATCGCGGCGGTGGCGGCTTCCGGCCCGCATGGCACCGGTCCTGCCCGCTTGCCCGTTGCCTCTTCGTCAGGCCTCTCTTGTGGAGAGGGCTTTCACGTGCGCAAGATCACACTTGCGGTCTTCGGTTTTCACCGGTGCCGCAATTTTCATAAGGACAGCTGCAACGACAAGTGCTTCACTCTCGTCGGTCCGGCCAGCCAGCGGCAAGGCTGGATCATTGAGAGACATGTCATCGAGAAATAAATCACTTAATGTTGATGCGGTCCTGACCTGCAATAGCCGCGACCGGCCGAACCATTGATCGGAGACGCACCACAAAATTGCGATCGGCTCGCGGATTGAACTCACAACGAGCAATAGAGTCAGTTCATGTCGTGGTACACCAAAGTGGCCTGGACGGAGGGTCTGTTCCTTCGGCCTCACCATTTCCAGCAAAACGATCGCTATCACGAGCATCTGCTCGAAGGGCGGGTACGGGTGGCGACCCCCTATCCATGGGGATTCTCCCATCTGGAAATCGACCGCGACCTCGCGCAGCAAGCGAAATTCGCGCTGCGCCGCGCGGCCGGTGTCCTGCCGGATGGCACCCCTTTCGATATCCCGACGGATAGTCCGCTGCCGCCGCCGATCGCGGTGCCTGATACCGCGGCCCAGCAGATCGTATGGCTCTCGATGCCGGTCGCATCCGCCAATGCGCGCGAGGCCGATGACAGGGAGTCCGAAAGCGCCGCGCGGTTCGTGATCGGCTCGGAGACGTTCATCGACTCCACCGCACAGCTCCGCCTCGAAGAGGAAATCGACATCGCGTTTCCCCGGCTCGCCTTCGAGCTTCGCAAGACC
>JASHYD010001273.1 GCA_030043175.1 Xanthobacteraceae bacterium
GCCGCGATGCACTGCTGCGAGGACGGCGCCGGCAACTGTTTGGCGCGGACCTGGGCGGGGAGAACGTGGGTGGTCATGGGCTTGCGCCTTTGTTAGCTGCGGCGCCGCGAGATGACGTAGGATTCGTCAAAGAACCACAGGCCGCCGTTCTTGCGCAGCACTTCGCGGGTGGCGGTGAGATAGCCGCTGTCGTTGACGACAGCAGCGAGCCGGTGGTCTTCGACCTGCGCCACGTAGATCGCGGCGTTCCAGGCGGCAAACAGCGTTGAGGTACCGATTGAATCGGCCAGTTCGGACGGTAGCGTGTGCATGTCGTAGCGAAACAGCGCACGATTGTCGGAATTGACGTTGAAATTGAGCTCGCGCCCGGCTGGGCCGAGCTCCTGCTTGACGGCCTTCATGATCTGATGGCGGTCGTGGATGAAAGGGCTGTCGCCGGGCCACAGCCGCTGCACGATTTCAAGCCCGGGATCGTTGCCGTGGGAATGGATCGCGATGAGACGGCCCCCCGGTCCGAGCGCGCGAGCGAGCGGCGCGATGACGCGACGGGTCTTGAACTCGATCGGCGCCCGCGCCCGATAGGGCTGGGAGGCGATGATGAGGTCGTAGCTCGCCTGGGTGCCGCCCGGTCGCGGCAGGATCGGGTCGAGCAGGAAACGATGATCGTCGCGAAAGATGACCAGCACCACCGGGCGGTCATAAACCGGGTTGCCCGTCTTCGGACTTACACCCGCTTTCCAGTTTTCCGCCAGGAACGGCTCGAGGTCGGTGATCTGCTCCTCGAACCTGTGGGCGGTGGCTCCGGTGAGCGCCACCTCGTGCCACACCAGGCTCGATGCCGCGCTGACCGACTTGACGTGCAGCCACGGAGCATCCCCATAGGCGAGGTTGGTCAGCACCAGCACGGTCGCAGGGTGCTCGACAAATCGGTCAGGCACTTTCTGCAAGGTCAGACGGGTGTCTTCCAGGCTGATTTCCTTGCCGACCACGTAGAACGGCATGGCCGGAAAGCGGTCATGCATCGCCCGCATTACGCGCGCCAAGACGGTGCCGTCGCCGATGCCGGCATCAAACAGCCGAACCGATGGCGGGCGCGGATGAATATTGACCAATTCCTGCCCAACCCGGTGGGCCACAACCCACTTCTCGCTGCAGGTGTTCACAAACAAGAGATACTTCTGGCGATTATCGAAAAAGCGAAAATTGCGCTGCGGGTCCTGCGGCGCCGGCTGCGGGATCGGCTGCGGGATCGGCTGCGGGATCGGCTTCGGGGCGGGGCTTGGAGCGGGGCTTGGAGCGGAGATGGGGGCGGCTGAGGCCGAGAGCTTCCATAGAGGCCCGCCCGTCAAAAGGCTTGCGGAGCCGGCTGCAGCCCCATCTGCAACAACAAAAGGCTGCGGCGGCGGGCCGCCATGATAGGTCCGCAGGGGACCTGTGTCGCGATTTGCCTGCATAAAGGCATGGATCCGGTCCACCGTCTCGGTGGTGATGCGGCCGCCATTGCGGAGGCGGTTTGCGAGCTTGCCGTCATTGACGGCGCGTCGTCCGAATGTCGATTCCGCCAGCCCGGTCTGGCGACAGAAGTCGGAAATCTCCGCCAAAAGCTCTTGAGCGGTCATGGCAGGTTTTCCTTCGGCTTTTGCAATCCCTCGGGGGCGTGCGGCGAGTTCGGCATTTCGCCGCCTTTGGCTTGCGTTGCCAATGACACCAGATCTGCTTTCGGCCCGTCAACCACAAAGGATCCCACTTCCATAGTGGGACATTAGTGGGCAGAGATTGTTCCTGTGCTCTCTGATCGGCCGCAATAGTCTCCGCCGGGGTTGGACCGCACAACCCTGGATGGCATCCCCCAACGCCGGCAGCGGGCCGGGCTCCGATTGCCGGCCATGCGGTGGCCAATCCATAATATGCACTGTGCGGCGCCACCCATCACATGAGAGGCCGATGCCCCGCTTTGCTGCCAATCTTGGATATCTGTTCGCCGACCGGCCGCTTCTCGAAAGGTTCGCCGCTGCCGCGGGTTACGGCTTCGAAGCGGTCGAACTGCAGTTTCCCTATGAGCAGCCGGCGCAAGCCGTACGGCGCGAGATCGAGCGGCATCGTTTGAGAATTTTAGGCGTCAATACGCCGCTTGGTTCCCGGGGGGAACCGGGGCTTGCCGGCGTTCCGGGGCGGCAGCGCGATTTCGACGCCTCGTTTGGCGAGGCGCTCGACTATGCGGTCGCGATCGGCGCCACCGCCATTCACTGCATGTCGGGCGAGGCGCCGCCGGAGCAGCAGGCCGAAGCCGAGAAGGTCTTCATCGCCAATCTCGCGCGCGCCGCAGACCGCGCTGGCGAACAGGGCATTACGATCCTGATCGAACCCATCAACCGGCGCGACCGGCCCGGCTATCTCCTGCATCGACCCGAGCAGGCCGCTGCCCTCATCGCACAGGTCGGTTGCTCCAATGTGCGCATGCAGTTTGATTTCTACCATGTCCAAATCGAGGGTGGCGACCTGATAGCGCGGTTTGCGCGCAACCAGGCGATCATTGGACATGTGCAGGTCGCGGCGGTGCCGTCGCGCGCGGAGCCCGACGAAGGCGAGGTGAATTATCCGGCGATCTTCGACATGCTCGATCGCAGCGCATATGCCGGGTTCGTCGGCTGCGAGTACCGGCCGCGCCGGCGCACCGAAGATGGGCTTGGTTGGGCGAGGCCCTACGGGATCGGCGCCGGGTGAGGAGGGCGCCCAATCCTTATGCGCTGCCGGACCAGGCCAATGCGAAGCGATTGAGTTCGGCGACCGCGCCAGACGGGCGCAAGCCGCGCGATACCACTTCGCAAGTCCAGGCACCGTGGCGGCCGCCGACCAAATAAAGATTATAGGCACCGGCGCGCTTCTTGGTGCTTACCGATGCTGATGCTGACGGGACCCCGATCACCGGAACCCGGCCTCCCTCACCGGCGATCCAGACCAGCGAATGGGCGTGATCGTGGCCGTGGATGACGAGTTCTGCTCCCACGGCCGCCAGGGTACGCTGGAATGCTGCAGCGTCAATGAGGCACTTGTGGCGCGCGGACGGCAGCGGCGGATGATGAATCATAACGACCCGGAACACGTTCTCTTTTCGTAAGTCGGCCAGCATCTTGGCGACGCACGCGATCTGTTGCTCGCCGACCTTGCCGGTCGCCATGAACGGCAGGGTCGCGATCGCCGTCGAGACGCCGACCAGCGCGACCGGCCCCCGCCGGCGCAAATACGGAAACAGAGTTGCCGGGGCGAGGCCGGGAATGGCAATCGCTGTCGTCGGCGGCTCGCCATTGAAATCCCTGGACACCTCAACCTTTCCGGGCCGGGAGGAAGGACAGCCAAGTACCTCATCACCCGCCATGTAGGGCGACCAGTGCTGGTCGCGGTGAAGCGCCGCAGCCGCCACATAGGCGTCGTGGTTGCCCGGCACCACGCTCACATCCGCTGGTGGCCCGAGAGTTTCGAGCCAGCGACGCGCGTGGTCGAACTCGGCCGGGAGGGCGATGTTGACAAGATCGCCAGTGACGGCGACGTGGTCGGGCTGGGTAGCGTGAAGGTCGCGGGTGACGACATCTAGCGCGTCGCGGCGATGGAGGCGATGCCGGCCGCGCTGCCAATTGATGTAGCCGACGAGGCGCTTCGATGCGAGTTCGCGCACCTGCGGGCGCGGCAGCGGCCCGAGATGCGGGTCTGAAAGATGTGCAAGCACGAACGGTTTGCTCATGGTTCGCTCAAGCGCCTCGTAGATGACAACTCTGCGCGCGATCGCGGCAGGCGGGACCGTTTTGCGTCTCCGCGCGGCTTTGTCATTCAGCTTATCGCCCTTTTTGGCGATTCAGAACCAAGTGCTATGCCGTACTTCAACCGACAGCTTGTGAATGAGTGGCGCCGCAATCGATTTCCTTAAATTCCGGCTACTTTCCGGAAAATTTTAGTCTGTTACGAGCTGCCGATGAGGATGCCGGCCGCGAACACGAGCGCGCCGCCGACAACCACTTGGAACGCCGCCGCCAGAAACGGCGTGTCCAGGTAGCGGTAACGAACATACGAAATCGCCGCAAGCTCAGCCGCCACCACCACGAATGCGGCCGCAGTGGCGACCGGGAAGCTTGGGATGAGGAACGGCAACGTGTGCCCGATGCCGCCCAAGAACGTCATCACGCCGCAGATCGCCCCGCGCAGCGGTGGCGCTCCGCGCCCGGTCAGCGAGCCGTCGTCGGACAGCGCTTCCGCAAAGCCCATCGAGATTCCCGCGCCGACCGATGCGGCAAGGCCGACCAAGAACGTCTGCCAGGTATTGTGGGTCGCGAACGCGGCGGCGAACAGCGGCGCCAGCGTCGACACTGAGCCATCCATCAAGCCGGCCAGCCCGGGCTGAACGTATTGCAGAACGAATATCCGCCGAGCCGTCTCGTCCTCTCTCGCGCGCACATCCTGCGTAAGCAGGCCCTCGCCAAGCTTTTCGGCGAGATCTTCGTGCTTGTCCTCGGCGTCCGCAAGGGAGACCAGCAACTCCCGCACCGAGACGTCGCGCGACTGCTCTGCGGCTCGGCGGTAGAAGCGTGCGGTTTCGTATTCGGTCTCCGCGACATATTTGCGCACTTCGTCAAGCCCAAGCGGCCGCACGAGCCAGATCGGCCGGTGCCTGATGAAGCCGCGTATGTCCTGGCGCCGCACCAACGGCAGGAACTCTCCGAACTTGGCGTGGTAAAGGTCGTAGAGCATCGTACGATGGCGCGCCTCCTCGGCCGCCATGTCTTCGAACAACTTTGCCGAACTCGGATATTGCTGGCGCAGCCCATGCGCGATGCTAAGGTAAATGCGGCAGTCCTCCTCCTCGTTGCTGATGGCGAGGGCGAGCACTTCCTGCTCGGACAGATCAACAAAGCGTTTCATGATGCGGGAGGCCCAGGTTCGAGTCGCGCAAATATGCTGATTAGCAAAGTGAACTGAAACCCCATATATCCATTACATAAACATAATATGCCAATAAAAAACGGCGTCCCCGGCCAAACCAGGGACGCCGCAACAGCCGAGGCGGTGTGGGGATCGCCAGGGCTGACCAAGGTTCAGCGCAAAAAACAATTGCAATCGAGCCAAAATGAAGCGGACAAAAAACGATACGATGAATATACGCCAACTGAAAAAACCACCCTGCTTTTCATTAAGTCAGTCGGCGAGCTTGAGCAAAAACGAATTGCGACAGGCAGCTATGCGAGCGCCGCAAATCTCGCAAGACGCTCGCCACACAGTGGTCAGCTGACGTGGCGGTGCTTCATCGTGTCCTGAGCAAGTTACGCTTCCTGACGGCGAGCGCCGCGCGCAGGTTCGCGCCCCTCTATTGGCGCTTCTCGCGTGGGTTGACGCTCGGCGTGCGCGGCCTCGTGATTGACGAGCAAGGCCGCGTGTTCCTGGTCAAACACACCTATGTCCGCGGCTGGCATCTCCCTGGCGGTGGCGTTGAACCGGGCGAGACCGTGCTCGACGCCCTGGCGCGCGAACTCAAGGAGGAAGGCAACATCGATCTTGTCGATACGCCCAAACACTTCGGCATTTATTTCCAGCCCATCCTGTCGCAGCGCGATCACGTACTGCTGTACGTGGTGGAGCGGTTTCGTCAGCTGGCGCCGCCGGTGCCGGACCACGAAATCAAGGCGCATGGTTTTTTTCACCGGGATGCGCTTCCGCCGGACACCAGTGCCGCCACGCGAGCGCGGATCGCCGAGGTCATGATGGGGGCTCCGCTGTCGTCGCGCTGGTAAGAGCTTCGCCCGCGGGGTGTGGCGGGGATCGTGGAACCGCCCGGCCTTGCTGCGGGCCGCTTCCGTTGGGCCGGCGCGACTGGAAAACTTAAAGCCGACCTCGCCATCAGCTTTGCCGCTTGAAAGCTCTTTTTGGGTGTCGCGCTTTTCGCCCAACCTGCGACGGGTCAGTCAAGGTTGGACGCCGACAATAGCCCCATGCGGATGGCGCAGATCGCCGCGCCGATTGCAACGACGTACGAAATTGATGGCGGCGGCCGGCTGCTCCAATTTCACCTTGAGGGCAGCCACGAGTGCATCTTCGGCGATCACGGTAACGCTGTGGCGCCTGCCGCCGACCTTGATGCCGACGGTGAATTTGTTGTTGATCATGGCGGTCTGTTCCCGATAGGAGCTGTTGCGAGGTGAAACGTGGCGGGCCGCGTCGCCGCGCGTTGGGGATGCTCACACAAATGCCGCGACACGTCCACTCGGCGCCGCCCCGGTCTGTTCAAGGCTCATAACGAGTTATCTGGCCGAAACGTTGCCGGGGCGATGGACGAGGCGGTCGCAGAATGATATCCGCCGGCCGGATAACAGCATGAGCGAACTTGCCCTGACGATTCTCCCCGAAACGCCGGCCGATGCCGGTATGATCGAACGGCTTCACGATCGTACGTTCGGGCCCGGACGTTATGCACGCACCGCCTTCCGGATTCGCGAAGGCGCCGCACATCTCCTTGACCTCTCCTTCACGGCGCGGATCGGTACCCTGCTCGTCGGCTCCGTGAGGCTGACGCCGATCCGCATCGGCGAGAGCCCGGCGCTGCTGCTCGGCCCGGTCACGGTCGAGCCGCCGTTCCGCCGCCGCGGCATTGGACTGGCGTTGCTGCAGCGGGCGCTCGCGGAGGCAAAACACAAGGGCCACAGTTTGGTGGTGCTGGTCGGCGATGAGCCCTACTACGCCAAGGCCGGCTTCCGGCGGATTCCCAAAGGGCAGGCGCGCATGCCCGGGCCAGTCGATCCGACGCGGCTCCTGGCGGCGGAACTGATCGAAGGCGCACTCGCCGGCGTGTCAGGGCCGATCCGCGCGGAGTGGGAGCGGGTGTGAAAAAAGCCGTTCCCTGACGCTATATTGTTAGCAGGCAGCGCGCCCGTTGAGGCGCCCGGCATTGTTCACCCGAGCCCGCTGTCCGTTTCGGTCAGGTCCGTGCGGGTCACTCGGGCGAGCAGGTCCGCCCGTTCGACAGGTTATTGCGCTGATGCCGCCGCGCCAGATTTGATTGTCGTCACCAACAACGCGCACATTTTTATGTCTGCCGGGGTTGCCGGCCGAAAACTGGATGGACGAGGGCGGCTCCGCGGGGTAACGCTGCCGCCACGGACTGCCGCGGAGAGTGCAGCGTGACTCGAAAGCTCGTTGCTGTCGCAAATATGAAGGGCGGCGTGGGCAA
>JASHYD010001274.1 GCA_030043175.1 Xanthobacteraceae bacterium
GCAAGCTCATCTCGACATCATGAAGTTTTACCTGCACCAGCTTGCGCGCCGGTGAGCAGCGCTCGCGTCTCCTTCGCTGGGATCGACTTGCAATGTATCGGGCGGAACCAGCCCAACCGCATCAGCCGGGCGATTCTGCGCGCGTCTTTGCGGTCGGTCTTCAACGGCATCGTCCTGAGTGCGCTGCGCACGTGCCGTGTCTCCAAGAGCTCGACCGCAAGTCCGGCTTGGCGCATCGCCACATAGAGCGATTGCGACACTGGCCCTGCTTCCAGCCCATTGCGCGTCAGCTCCACCTCAACAAGGCAATCAGAGCCTCCGGTTCACGGAGGATCTTTGGCGATGTTGCCGTGCCATCTACAACGCACACGCTTGAAGCGTCCAAAGACACGTCGATTCTGACATAATGGTTGATGGGGTCGTCCCTTGATGATGCTTGGAGCGGGCATCGACCGTAGTCCATCGATACCATCAGTTTGAGGGACGACTCCGTTTCGCCGCAAGCACCGGCGCTACCGCTCCCAACGTGAGCCCACCGGCCAACGCACCGCCGCCCGTGAGGAGCTCCCTGCGGCTAGTTCGTCTCGAACCCATCGGTCTCTCCTTCGAAAAATGACACTATGACGAAATCACGTCCCGCGGACGAGAGCATACGCGGCCTTGCCAAATCTGGCCAGTGCTCATGAGCAGGGGCTTGTGAAGCGCCAAGCTGATTCGCCGTCTTCCTGTCGCGCGGCGCCTCGGACCCCATCATCCGCAAGCTCAACCAAGCAGCGCTCGCAACCGCAGATACGCGGTCCGTTGCAGGAGCGTCTGAATGTGTTAGGCGATTTGCGCCGGCAGCGTAAACACCCTATGGAAATATGGTACCGGAATAGCTCGGCCTCACGCGCAGCGCGAGCCATTCCCTCGCAGCGGCTCCACGATCAGAATTCGGCAGGTGCATCGACCTCCCGAATGTCCTATAGCTTCATCGGAAGCACGGGAGCGGGCCGGGAGCCAATCATGAAGACTTTCTCATTCGTCGTCTTTACTACGCTGCTGGTTTGGCCAGTCGCAGCGTCGGCGCAGTTGAACGTTATGATATCCGGCGGGTTCAGTGGCGCCTACGAGCAGCTGTTGCCGGAATTCGAGCGGACAAGCCACATCAAGGTCACGACCGGATCAGGTGCGTCGCAAGGAACCGGCCCGCAAACGATCGCCGCCCGGCTCGCCCGCGGCGTGCCTACCAACGTGGTCATCCTTTCCAGGGAAGGCCTTAGTGAGCTCATCGCCGCGAAGAAAATCGTGGCCGGAACGGACGTGGATCTTGCGCGAGTACCTCTCGGTGTGGCGGTGCGGGCGGGGACCCCGAAACCCGACGTGAGCACCGTCGAGGCCTTCAAACAACTCTTGCTCAGAGCTCAAACCGTCGCAATCCCCGGAAGCACCAGTGGCATCTGGCTTACGAACGATCTCTTTCCGCGCCTCGGCATCGCCGAAAAGATCAATGTCAAGATTACGCCGCGCGGCTCGGACGCGACTGGCCTAGTCGCCACAGGCGGTGCGGATCTTGCGGTGATGCCGGTCAGTGAAATTTTGCACGCGGCGGGCGTCGAGTTTGCAGGCAGCGTCGCACCGGAGATCCAATTCGTCCAGACGTTTTCGGCCGGCGTAGTGGTCGGCTCCGGAGACATTGAACGTTCCAAGCAACTGATCGAATTTCTTGCGTCCGCGCACGCTTCAGAGACAATTAGGAAAAGCGGAATGGAGCCGCTTGCAACCTCGAGGTAGGATAGGCTGCAACCAAACAGGCGCGATTAACGGAATGCCTCTGACGGATGACGCCGATTTTTGGCCGTCCTGCAGTAGCGCGCCGAATGTCTGAGTTTGGCGGTAATACCGTGCGGCCCACGAGTCCTCGGGTTTATTCACTCTGCGTGCGCCCACAGGTCTCAAGAACGTTGGTGTCCAATTACCGCACAGAGATTTCACGCAGCCCTGGATTTAGGCATCGTTTCGAAGAGGCGCAGGCTAGCGTCGCTCGCCTTCGCCCGGCGAGCAGGCCTCGGCCTCTTCGCTTATGCCCTATAGCCCCCGGAGGCCGGGGCCGCCCATACCTAACCGCTACCCAGACGCATAGGCATTGGTGGCAGCCCACACCGTCGCATCCGGTACGGGCCAGCAAAGCTTGGTTCGGGCTCCCTCTCTCAACAAGCTCGGGAGCATCTTCGAGCAAGCCGTGGCCGTCAGCATTGCGCTAAGTCCATTGAGGGCCGCAAGACCGTCGCATACGTGCCGAGTTTCTGCGAATGCGGCCCAATGTTATTTTCGCCTTCAAAAACCGTTAGCATAGCTTAATTGCCTGCCGTTGACCCCCGATTCCGGATCCCATAGCTACTTTCCAGCAAAATAAAATAGCTAGCCGGAATCGGGTCGGAACAAAGTGGCCCCAACCACAGCAGTAGGAGTCGGTAAGCGTCTAAGGCCGCGCTCTCAAAGGTGAGGCTGAGAGCAGGCCCCGATTTCCACAGCCCCAAGCAATCGGGAAACCGGGGCCACTCTCTGCCCCGTCACTAAAACTTGCTTCATACGCCGCGCGTCAGTAGAAAATAGCTGCAATGAAATATCGCAGGACTGTTGTGGGCCGGACACGAGCACAGAGACAAAAAGGCCCCGATCAGTGAGATTGGGGAGGGGACGATCGGGGCCGAGACCAGTGTCCCCCTTATAGATGATTCGCGGTTCGTCTGCCCAAACACAGATTCTGTCGGACTATTGCGACAGAGCAAAGCAAACTTCGCATAAAAAGGCCCCGATCAGCGAACGTCATGGAGCAAACGGCCGGTCGGCGCTAAGTGGCTCGGCCAAGCTCGCTCACGTTATGAGATCGGCGCTGCTGGGGCATTGACCAGGATCAAGCTCGCCTAACAGCCATCAGCCGCTCGCTGGCTGAAATTCCGCTGCCCCGTGGTAATGGCCTCCGCTTGAGCAACAGCTCAACTGCTAATGAAGCGTTACATCGGCGTAAAGGTCAGCGCTTGCCCGCGCGGGCGGGAAGTTGATGCGCCGGTCTAACCGGGTTGGCCGGGATGCCGTAGAAGTCGACAGACTCTGGCGCAGGAATTGCAAGCCAGCAACCAACCTCGAGCTGGGCGAGGACCATCGCTGGAGAAGTTACCATGAACGCACATCAGTGTGCTTTCGTTCTAGCGGCGACATTAGCAGTGTCCGTCGCAATGCCAGGTCTGGGCCAAATAGTGGCACCGGCAGTCGGAACATCCATTCCGGATTTTTCCGGCATATGGGCGCACCCGTACCTCTTCCCCGGCTTCGAACAGCCTGTGTCCGGCCGAGGGCCGCTGGTGAACAAGTATCGTCGGCCGCAACTTTTCGACTCTGACGGTCGGCCTTTGCTGCCGGGTGAGCAAGTGCTTGTAGGCAACAATAACATGCTGGTCGCCGATTATGCGGATCCTATTTTGAAGTCGCACGCTGCGGAAGCTGTGAGGAAGCACGGTGAAATTGAACTAAATGGGAGCGCTGCTCCGAATCCGAGCAACCAGTGCTGGCCAGAACCAATGCCCTACATTCTCTGGAATTTTGGAATGCAGATACTGCAGCGACCCGACAAGGTCATCATCCTGTACGATGAAGATCATGAATTCCGTCAAGTGCGAATGAACCAGTCTCATCCGGCAGAGGTGGCGCCGTCCTGGTATGGCGATTCAGTTGGCCACTATGAAGGTGAGACGCTGGTGATCGACACCGTAGGCGTAAAGGTTGATCGGCCGTTTGCTATGATCGACATGTTCGGGACGCCGTATACCCCAGCCTTGCACGTGGTGGAGCGTTATCGGCTGATCGACTATGACGCTGCCAAGCAAGCGCAGGATCTGGCCGGTACACAGCTTTTCCGACTTCCGGGGGCCGCTGAAGGCTGGTCGCCCGATCCTGCCTACAAAGGAAAGGGCTTGCAACTGGAGTTTACCGTCGAGGATGAAGGCGTCTACGCAATGTCCTGGTCGGCAGCCATGACGTATCGGCGCGTGGAGCGGGAATGGCCAGAAACGGTCTGTGCCGATAATCCGCATGTGTATTATGCTGGTCAGGACACCGCTGTTCCTCGCGCCGACAAACCGGATTTCTGAGTGGGGGACGCAGGCCGGGGACACAGGGCAAGGCCAGAGCCAATCGAAACTTTGGAGTCGTCGGCACGCACGGCAGCTCGGGATGATTCTTGTTTCGCAAGGCGCAGGGCCTCAGCGCCACGGCGTCGGTGGGCGGGCGTTATGGGGTATGCAGGCGTAGGAGTTGCAAGCCGAGGTCGAAGAAGACGCTATGTTCGTTGTTACCGGCGCCGCGCCGGCCTATCTTATCCGGGCAAAGAAAATCAAGCGTCTTCCGGCTGGGTTCTTTCAACCGATTTAAAGCCTCAAAACCGCAGTCCGGCACCGATTGGGTCTACGAAATCAAGCATCACGGCTACCCAATTATCGTTCGCCGGGACGGTCCCACCGTGCGGCTTTTCAGCCGCGACGCGTATGATGGACTGCGCGGCTGTCAGCCATTGCGGCTGCCGAGCGGGTCCAAGCCGAGAGCTTCGCGATTGACGGCCCGACAAGTTCTGACGATGCCCACACTGATGGTGGTGCGGCGATGACCTGCCGCGAAGGCGAAATCACCGCGGTGATCTCGAGCGCAAATGCTGCATCACTTGGCGCCGCGCGGTACCTCATGAACAGTGAGGTGATATTTTGCGCTTGTCCAGCGATTGACCCTGAGCGAACGCTAAGAACGCCCCGTCGCACCAGCCATGTCGGCACGTCGGTAGGGCCATCGACGTCGGCCACGCACCGATCGTCCCGGCTCTACCGGGCTCGCTTGGGCGCACTGACGATTTCGGTCTCGACGTGCTCGTTGAAAACGCCAGCCGGACTGAGGCTGAGTAGCGCTTTGGATAGTTCCGTCTCGAACGCGTTGGCATTGTCGCCGAATAGTGGCCTAGCGGAGCTTGATATCGAATAGACGCATCCGATAATCGAATTTACGTCGCGCGTGATAGTGCTCGCAAACTCATGAGCCGCGAATTTGGAGAAGTATTCTGACCGGCGCAGTGCTAGTTCGTGTTCAGGCTCTTGCGGATTGGATTTCGGATGCCGAGTTCGCGGCCCAAGGAATTTGGCGACGAGCTGGTTGGCGACCGCTTCCCAGCTCTCTTGGGGACGCCGCTTGCCGGCGTTCACCAGCGCCAGTCCTCCGCCATCTGCGATGAGGATGGCGAGTTTCCGGAGCACCTCGTCACGATCCATCCAGTGAAAAGACTGCCCCATTGTGGTCACTCGAAACGGCCCCCCTCCGGGCGAAATATCCTCCGCCCTGGACTGCAGCCATTGGATGTTCTGCCGGCCCAGGGACGCGGCCAAATGCCGACCTTCGGCGATCATGTCCGCATCTGGATCGACGGCAACGACCTCGCCGACGGTATAGGAAAGCGGAA
>JASHYD010001275.1 GCA_030043175.1 Xanthobacteraceae bacterium
GGCCCTGCGACGATTGGCGGAATCAGGCCTTCGAAGCGCTCTCCCGTCTCCGGTAACTCGGCCGAGACCGCGGCGAACCAGGATGCACCTCGGCGCCGACGTGGTGGGCGACGAGACGCACTATTCCCTCGCCGTCAGCTGCCGACAATCGCTTCCCGGTGTCAGCAAGGGCGTCGGCCAGGCGATCGATCCACGGGCGGCCATCAGGGTTGAGCATGACCTCGACAACGGCTGGGTCCTCCAGCCAGGCTGCAATCGCAGGTCCCATCGCCGTGCGCAGCATGCGGACGCTGCGCGAAGCCGCTTCAGACTTGGGAGAAATCGTCCCCACCCTGGCTCCCTTTACCGCGGACCGCTCAGCACGGTCGAATGTCGGGGACGGTAAAAAAGGCCCAGACCGAGCCAAGCGCAACAACAAGAATCGGAGCGTAGGGCTCCAGCGTAGAATGACAGGCAAAGGGATGGTTGCTGGGCTGGCACCGGGGCCCGATCAGATCAAATCACTGCTGCTGCCGGCAAGACGGCGCGGCAACAGCATGCGCGATCTGCACGACATTTTGCAGGCGCGCAGGATCGACAGCGATTTCCTAGCTGTGTCGCGTACCGGTGGTGCCGCTGCTGCTGGAGCCCGGATCTGCACCGTCACGTGCCTTGAACGCGAGGTAGCCCGCGTGACTCAGCGCAAGCAGCCCGACAAAGGTGCCTGAGCCAACGTCCGGCATGTTGGTAAAAAGCGCGTTATGGTTGGCGACGGCGAGGGCGATCGTGCTCCCGAAGATATGATCAAGCCAGCCGATCAGTGCTACGAAATACGTTGTGAGGAGGCCGCCGCTGATGATGAGATGTCGAACGCGCCCGATATCGACCTGATCTTGGGTGTCGGTCGTTTCGCCGGTCACGAGGTCGAGCCAACTCCATTGCTTCGGACTGGGATTTTTGTCCAAAGCGGCCGGGCGCACAAATTGGCGCAAAGCTACGTCTGTTTGTCCCTGCTGCGCAGCAGCCTTGCCGGTCAAAATCGCGCTGCTGAGAATCGGCGTCACCAGGAGATTGACCCCCAGTGCCGCCCAAAGCTGTGCGTCCATGGCGGGGAACAGCTCGAAACCGGCATGCGTTGCCTGTGCGCCGCTCATGAGCGTGGCGTTGAACCAGGCCATTACGATCAGTCCGGACAGCAGCAGAATCGTCCACGCCGCCTGCTGCACGCGCGACATGCTGAGTCGATTGCGCTCATCGATCAGCACGCCGAACCACAGCCCTTTCCACGCGAGACCGACGGCCAACAGCAGGATGGCCATGGACAACATCGTGCCGATCAGCGGCCGGATGAGCGAGAAGGAAGGCCCCGAGCCGATCATGATCCAGACCACCCGCCGCGCAAGTGCTTCATAGGACTCGCTTACTAGGTCACGTTCCCTCGACCACGCTGTGTCGCAGGCTGTAGGTTTGTCGATCTTTGGCGCGGGTGACGGAGTTGGTGCCGGTGTGGCCGCCGCTGCCAACGCGCAATCGCTCGTAGACACGCGCGGGGCTGTGTCGTGCATAAGCTCGCCCACACACCACATACCAAGCGCCAGCCCGATTCCGCTAAGGAGCCACAGGATGAACAGGGCGGTTGCCCACCCCATTCGTCGCGGGAGTGTGGCCGGTGAAGCAAGTGTCCCGTCCGTCGTCGGTATTATCTTATCGGCTCGAGGCCAGAGGCCTAATCCGGCTCCCCCGTCCCTCTCGATCGCGAACTGCTCGTTGATGCGATCGAAAAAGAAAAGCCGTTTTGGTTTGCCATGCGGTTGGTCCAGGATGGGACCGGACACACGAGCTACATGCGAGTCCGATTGGGTCGGCCAGTTCAGGCCCAGGCCCTGGACGTCACCGAGTTTGCCGGGGTCAGAGGAGTCGGCTGTCCAAAGAACAAGCCGCGAACCATACGGTTCGTATGGTTCGCCTTTCTCATCGAGAGTGGACCGCGCCGCTGCGACGCACGCCTTCCATGTGTCCTGTAGATCGCGCTGTTTGACTAGTTCATCCGACGCAGGCTCCGGAAACCCCTTCCCGTCGATCGCGTAGATCGACCGAGCAAGCATTGCCCGCGCGTCGGAAAGGGTTGCTGCGTTGCCGTCCGCGGCCTGCCAGTCCTTCGTCAAAGCCAGCAACACCCGCGCGCAATTCGTGATTCGGTCAGCAGACGAAGTTGCCATGGTGCCCCCCTTCCTGGTCTAGATTCGGTGGTCAACCGAAGAACGTCATCACGTCTCCAACTGACTTAGTCATCCCGGTGCCTGTGCTACCTTTCAGGATTGTCCGTTCGTTGCGCTCACCAAAGTGATGACATAGCTGTCCCCGTCCTTCTGTAGCGAGATGTTTGTCGTGTCGTCCAGAGTAATGCGGACTTGGGTTTCAGCGAGCACGGGCTATTCTTGATCGTCCCGCTGATTGAAATCCCAGATCTCCAATGCTCAAACCTTTCGCCTGAATGTGAGTGCCGAATACGGGCTAGTCGCCGATCACTCGTTTGTCTATACGCTGCACCGCGAAATGATCCCGCTCACTCAGTCGGTGTTGCAGGGCGCTGCACAAATGCGGTTTAGCGTAAACGACAATCAAACGTTCGAAGTACTTGAAGCCTACACGCGCAAGAATGACGGCCAGCAGCCGACGGTAAACGTATCAGACATCTTCAGCCAGGATGGCGCGGCGGGCCCGCTGTTGTCCTACGTGGATCTCAAAATCCGACAAATTCCGTTCAAGAACGTCGCCGTCGGCGATACCGTAGTGGCGACCGTTCGTTACACAGAACGGCGTCGTTATCTCGGTGATGGATTTTCGGAGATCTTTGCAATCACGCCGTCAGGCGCGGACGTAACCTCCGAAGTGACTGTAGTCGGTCGATTGCGATGCCGTTTACCCAGGCTGCAAAACAATTCGACTATCAAGAGACCATCACCGACGACGCGGTCGTGCATCACTGGAGTGGCCACTTCCAAATACCTCAGTCCACAGAACAATGGAAACGCCGCCGGCGGCCAGAAGGTCCGAACCCTACCGCATTAAGATGACTTGGACGTCTGACAAGCCGCTTGAGCTGCTCGCTAAGGGGCTGAGAGTGCAGGGCGGCCTGACTCCGCTCCCCGTTAATGTCTCGCTCCTGTTCGGACAGTTAACCCGCAACCGGGTGTAGGACGCTATGTGCCAACCAGGGCATATTGTTCAAGAGGTGAGTATCGAACTGCACGATGGAATTGCACTCAGAAACTTGCCAAAGCCGGTCCGGGCAGCGCCGTGAACTTCGAGTTTAAGCGAGAATGGTCGCAGCGTGGCCAAATGATTGTCGTGCGTTCAGAATTGCAGTCGACAGTCGGCAATAGCGTATGCGCTCCGAATACGATTACAGCGGTTACCGAAGCGATGGACGAAATCAGGAACAGCGTCAATCCTGTCCTCAGATTCGAACGACCGACCGCTACGAAAGATTGATACTCAAGCGGTATCGGCGCGGAGAGGTCGGCTTCAATCCCTGCAACTAGCGCCTTGCATCAGTCATCGAAGGCTGCGCCCCGCGGGTCTGTCGCCCGTGGTAGCCCGCTACCACTCTCGGCGCGCAAAGCGGTCAGGGATATCGTTCAAAAAATTTTTCGAGAGGCGTCCGGGATCGTTGCCGTGGGCGGCATATAGACACAAGGGTTGAGGCGGTCGGAGGCGGCGATGGCTGAGACTAGCGACTTTGATTGGACCCAAATCGATTGGAATGACCTCTACCCGCGGCTGCTACTTGTGGCTGAGGGCAAGCTAAACCGGCTGATTTGGCGAGGCACTAGGTTTGGGCCGATTCCGAGGGGACAAACGTCTCACGATTTCGTTCAAGCAGCTATCGAAAAGACAAAAGGGGGGATTCGTGCGTGGAATGTCGAAGTTTCGATTTTTCAACATCTCGCAGGCGTTATACTAGGTGACATCAATCACTTAGCTAATTCCGTAGAAAATCAGATTACCCAGTGCGGTGATGATAAGGTGATTCCGATCGAGGATCATCGAGCGACACCTGAGACCTCAGCTATTCGCACTGGCGGCCGAGCAACCTCCCACAATGCGACTGGAAGGAGGAGATTAAATGGCTCCCAAACAGCGCAGTGCGGCCAAGCAAATTCTGGCAGCCCTCGACGCCGACCCGGCTCTCATAGAGCACTATGATCCGAATGAGATCGAGGCAATTCCACTTGCCTCCGTTCAGTCGCGGCTCATTGAGTTGGGATTGATGC
>JASHYD010000135.1 GCA_030043175.1 Xanthobacteraceae bacterium
CAGATATCCGTGATCGCGCCATTCTGATGCTGTTCGCAATCTACGGCTTGCGCGTGAGCGAAGTAGGAAATCTTCGGCTTGACGATATTGATTGGGAGCATGACTACCTGCGGATAACCCGGGCTAAAAGACGAGAGCCACAGGTGTTTCCTCTCCTCCCTTCGGTCGGCAAAGCCGTCGCTGATTACCTATGCACCATTCGGAGACCCACTTCTCATCGCCAAATGTTCTTGACCCTCGTGACGCCATACAAACCGCTGTCACGCAGTGGACTCTACGACATGGTCGCCGGCAGCCAGAACCCACCGCGCTCGGCGAAACTCTCCTGCTCAGCGTGCTTTACAAGCAGTTCATATTGATACCGACTCAGAAATCGCCACAGCTCCTCCGCAATCTCAGCGCAGATTTCGCAAGACGCTAGCCGGTACAAGTTTGAAAACTCTCCGCTTGCACCTGCAAGCGAATCTATTGGGACTACATCATCTACCCAGGCTCCGCCGAATTCCTTCGTTAGGGCATCGACCTGCGCTGTTAAGCGGGCGCCTTCTTCCGTGTGCGGAAGCTGCTCGACGAAGTCCCTAACCCGATCGCACATCCGCAACAGAAATTCCGTACGTTTCTCCTTCAGAAGAAACATGACGAGCTGTTGCTCGAGCTCGGGAATGCCGCTTGCCGCGAGGCGCCCTCGTGCAACCGCCTCGCATCGAGGCTTTCGGTCGATGAGACCGAGAAGAGCTGCGGCGTCGATCGACCGAAAAATATCTGCAACTGCTCTCGCACAAAGGCGAGGACAGTCTGGCGCTCTGCGGTAGACACCGTATCGTGTTTATTGAGCACTACGAATATATGCCGCCCGGACGATGACGCTGCCTTGAAGAATCGGACTTCTTCGTTAGAAAGCGGGCTGTCGTAACTCGTCACGAGCAAAAACGCATCCGCCTCGGGCAGGAAGGCCTCGGTCGTGAGCGTATTCTCCACAATGACGGAGCCCAGGCCGGGAGTATCGACGAAGTAGAACCCGCGACGAAGAAGTTCGGCAGGTAACTGCACCTCAGCCGTCTTTATTTGTCGAATATTTCCAGGGTTGCCTTGTTGCGTAATGTATTGTGGCAGAGTCTCAATTGGGATCTCTTCCGTGCGTCTCCTGCTATCGTATTTTAGGACGGCCAGCTCCTTCGTACCGTAAGTAACTGTGGTTATCACGGATGTGAGGGGGAGAATTCCGGTTGGCAACCGATCAGTGCCCAGGATCGCATTCATCAAAGAGGTTTTTCCCTGACTGAATCGACCGACCACCACTAGATTGAAACGATCCTCGGCCAGGCGCGCGAAAAGACCTTGGAGCCGCTGCTCCCGATTAGCTTGATCATCTGGGAAACTCGTACCGGCTGACCGAAAGGTCTCGGCAATCGCAACCTTGCTCTGCTCGTAACCGCGCAAATCCATATCAGGCCCCCCGTTGGACGCGCCAGGCGGCAGAGGCATTTTGGACATTTGCCGCGTTAAGGAGACGGCGAGGTGTTGCAGTGCTCTCTTGGAGGTCAGGCCAGAGGAAAATGATCCCACTACCCAATGCAGAGAGGACGTCCGCTCTTGCTTCGTCGAAGAGTATGCGTAACCGCCAAGAGACTGACATCAGGAGACTCCACAAGAATTGTCGCTTCTGTAGGAGTCATCAGCCCGGAAGACATTCATTCCGCGGCGCTTTGGGCGAACTCCATCGCCTGACTGATAGTTAGGCGCTCCTTGTTTTCTCGTCAATATTCCCCAGCCTAGCTCGCCTCTCACTAGATTGCGTGACCCGCCTTTGCTGTTCGACGGAGCTCAGTGCTTCCTCATATGACTGAATGCCTAGCTCGTTCATTTCATCACTGCGAATTGTCGCTGCCCGCTCAGATCAACACTTTCGCTATCGTCCTCTTCGTCATCAAACGAATCACCTCCCTCGGTTCGGGCGGATACGTTTGTGAAAGAAGATGAGGCATCGAGGGCTGCTTCCTGCTTCCGCAGCCATGCGAAAAGGTCAGCACGCTGGCCACCGAGCGGACGAGCCCACCGTGAATTCTTGAATGGCTTCCCTTCTGCTCCCGTCCACCAGTATTCCTTCGTCACCATGAGTGACCAACCGCGGCGACCTCCGCGGGTCAACGTGAATATGTCGATGGTCAGACCGTGCTTGGGGCCGGTAAAACTATGTCTTTCGCGTTCGAAATCCACGCCGTCGTGCGTCCAACGCGCCAACTTCAAACCTGGATTGAGGGTGGTTACGAGCAGGTCGAACATCCGGAAGAAGGACGGGCGGGCGAGGCTCTTCATGACGCGGCCCTCCCGAGGCCGGGGGCGTGCCGGGACTCGCGGGCCAGTACATACCCGCGAGCAATTTCTCTGAATGTCGCGTTCATGGCACAAGTCACCTGTTCGTCACAGCGACCAGAATAGGCCGCAAGCATACCGAGATACGACCCTACGATGCTTCCCGCACCTTCATACGTCATATCGCAAAAGAGGCTTACGAATCCGATCAGAACAATGAAACGAACAGCGTCCGCAAGGCGGGTGGGCTTTCGAGCCACGATCGGTTGGGTCGTCACCCACTTCGAACGCCAACCGGAACGCATAACTCCTGCAACCGCCACACCCCAGTTGCGAGCGCAGCCGAGCGACGCTGGCGCCGCCGGGTAGCCCAGCCAAGGGAATCTCAGAAGAACGAACAGCCCCGTCATCGCGCACTCCTTCGCGGCTCGATGCCACTACGTGCGTGACTTCAGGTTCAGTAGAGAAATCAGGACAATTGTCACTCCCACCGGAAGACATCACGCGGTAGGAGTCATCAGCCGTTGCGGCGGTTTCGGGGGCACTCCATCCCCGTTACAGGGAGGCAATATAAGGCTTGGCGATTCAATCGAGCAAGCCAGTCGTCACGGCTTGTCGTATTGACGGGGAACGACAGTCAGCCTTAAATGGTCTCGTGGTTAGCGATGGAGTTCACCCAAACCGCCCTTTCGGGCTGATGACTCCTACCAAGGCACTGCTTTGGTGGGAGTTTTTTGTATGATTTCCGTTCAGTGGAACCCGTTAGAGACCGCCCATCGGGCCGGCTCACACTATCGTCCGCAGAAGCGGACCGATTTTCCCATGGCGCGCCGCGGGTCTTTGCCACAGGCTAAAATTACCTGTGGTGTTTAAAGTCGGGCGCCATTTCCAGTCAATCGCGCCGCGGTGGTTCGGACCCACATTGTCCGTCACGAGGGCTGACTCTCTAACGAACGAATCTCGAATCCTACCACCACGGATTCAGTGGGCCGCCTGCGTCGGCGAATCCAGCTGCGT
>JASHYD010001276.1 GCA_030043175.1 Xanthobacteraceae bacterium
CCCGTCCTCGCGATGCCGCTCAAGCCTCTCAACCCACCGGACCACCACCATGTTCCTCGTGGCCAGCGCGCCTCTTCATCCGCATCACGCCTCCGGCGGGGTCGGGCCGGCTCGGCATCGAGCGAGGCTTCTGGGCGAGGTGGGATCCATGGCGCGCCAAGATAGTCTAACACAAGCGCTTCGCGAAACCTGCCTGCTTGGCAGGTTCTCGGGACTGCCCGATTTCCGGAGCGATGAAGGCTTCTGGAAGGCCTACCCGCCCTATGCGCGGCTCGGACTGTCGTTCGTCGATCTGGCCGACCGGGCTCACTTCGGCGCCGATCCTGAGCTGGCCTGGGGCTTCTACGGCCACGTCTCGGGCTCTATCGGTCGACCGCCCCGCATGCCGCCTTCAAGATCCTCCGCAGCTGGAACGAGCGCCTTCCGCATGGCGTCCGGGTGTTCACGTCGAACGTCGACGGCCAGTTCCAGCGCGCCGGGTTCGACACGGTCGCGGAGGCCCACCGCTCGATTGCAGTGCCTCAGGCCCTGTTCGCACGACGTCTGGCCGGCCAACGGTGTCAAGGTCGACGTCGACGAGACCGCGATGCGCGCCGTCCCACCGCTTCCCCGCTGCCGCCGCTGCGGCGGGGTCGCCCACCTAACATCCTCATGTTCAGAGACTGGGCGTGGATCGGCGGGCCGGCCGAAGCCCAGGAGCGTGAGCTGGCCGACTGGCTGCGCATGCTGGCCAAGTTCGTGCTGAGACCTGCGCTACGGGGCCACCGGGGTCTGCAACAACTATACAGGCAGCGGCTTGCCTTTTGTCTCCGGGAGAAACACGGCAGCCGCGAGGCTGACGCCATAGACCAGCGCGATCACGACGGCAGCGTGGCTGAAACCGCCCAGATTCGCGATGATCCAACCTGAAATGATCGGCCCGAGCCAGGCGATCAGACGAGGCATGTTGAACACAAAACCGGCGGCGGTCGCCCGTACGCGGGTCGGAAACAGCTCGGGCAACCATGCGGCCATCCAGGTGTACTGTCCGCTGACGAACGCGCCGCTTAGCGCAGCGGTAAGGACCATGATGGGCAGTCCATCCGCCCACACGAACATCAGCGGCACGCTCAGGAATGCTGCAACGACATAGAAGATCGTCGCCGCCTTGCGCCCGAGAGCGTCGGCAAGGAAACCGAAGGCCACATAGCCGATGACCGATGCACCAGTGTTGGCCATAGCGGCATAGCTCGCCCATAGCTGGCCGTCGAGCCCCGCGTTGATGGCCGCCGCGGCCGCATACGGCGGAACCCAAGCGCCGATCGCCCAGAACACGAAGGTGGTGCCAAGCGACATCAGCGAGGCAAGAATGATGCGCCGTCGAACCTCCGGGTCTACAAACAGGTCGACGAGAGTTGTGCGCGACAGCGCCAGCTCCTCGGCACCGAGCGTTTCGCCTTCGCGCTTGCGTTTCACCGCCGCCCGGCGCTGCGTATTGACGTGCTCCCAACGGTCCGATTCAGGGATCGCGCGGCGCACCCAAAGCGTCATCAGGGCGGGCAACACGCCGATGATGAACATGTAGCGCCACGCATCCGGACCCACCGCCCCGACAAACAGCCAGGCGAAGGACGCCAGGAAAAATCCGATCCCAAAACCGCATTGCATCAGTCCAACGCCGCGCCCTCGTGCCCGGTCCGGCCACAGTTCCGACACGATCGATGTCCCGGTCACCCATTCGGAGCCGATGGCGACGCCAACTAAGAAACGCAGAGCCGCGAACGAGACCCAGTCCCACGCAAAGGCGCTCAGGCCCGTCATGATTGAATAGGCGAGAATCGCGAGGATCATGGTGCGCTTGCGCCCGAGGTAGTCCGCGATCACACCGCCGATCAGGCCACCAATGCCCCAACCCAACAGCGTCATCGCGATGACTAAACCGGCATAGGCGGCAATCTGGCTGTATTGGGATGGGTCGAGCAGTTGGCGCAACGCGGCGCCGACCGAAAGCAGCACCGCGTAGGTCTCGTAACCATCGAACATCCATCCGAGATTGGCGGCGATCAGCGTGCGCCACTGGCTTTTGCTGAGCAACCGATACCAATGCGCTTCGGGCGCGATCACGGCCTGCGTCATGGCCCCTCCGGTCTGTCGTCTTTAAAGCGTGCGCGCTCACTCCATGATCGTCGTACGCCAATGGATGCGCCGCTCGTCCGCCGGATAGCCCCCAGCGGCCGAATGCACGGTGCAGCGGTTGTCCCAGATGACGAGGTCGCCGGCCTTCCACTTGTGCCGGTACTCGGCGTTGGGCTGCAACATGTACCAGTAGAGCTCGGCGAGCAGCCGGTCGCTTTCGGTTTCCAACATACCGGGGATGCGGATGACATGGATCGGATTGACATAGAGCGATTTCCGCCCCGTCTCGGAGTGAACTCGCACCATGGCGTGTACCGCGGGCGGCCGCGCCTGAGCATCGGGGTCGAGCAAATCGAACTGTACGCGCCCCCGCCCACCGTAGCGGAACTCGACCTTGAGCGGTGCAATGCGCTCTTTCAAACGCTCAGGCAGCGCATCATAAGCCGCATGCATAGATGCAAACAAAGTGTCGCCACCGTAGCTCGGAATTTCAATCCCGTAGAGCTGTGTGCCCTTGCAGATCTCGGCGTCCCATGGACTGTCCGTGTGCCAGCCCTGCCCGCGATCGAGAATCAGTTTCTCGCCCATCGCATCCTTGGCCAGGCTCGTCACGCCCATCAGCGTGATCTCGGGATTCTCGGGATCGCGCGTGTGCTTGACCAGGTGGGGCTTCAAGCGCCCGAATCTCCGACTATAGGCTAGAAAATCGGCCTTCGACAGATCCTGCCCGCGTACGATCAGCACGTGCCGGTCGAGCCACGTCTGATACAACCTCTTCCACTCGTCGTCGGTCACGTGCTTGACATCGAGGTCGGTTACAAGCGCGCCGAGGTAGGGAACCGCATTCTCGATTTTCATGCGCTGCCTGCTTTCATCGCTAGGCAAGTTGGAAATATCACTTTATCCAACGGAGAACCTGCGCTGCACGCTGCAGCTAAATGGGTCTACTGCTGGTCGCGACGAGGCCGCAGTTGGGCAGTCGGACGGGGGTGGAACGGGATGCTGGTCTTGCATCGTGTGCAAAGCATAATCCCTATTTCTCTCCCCTCAATTTGAATGGACGTGCGTAGGCGTGCCATTCCGGCCGCCAATGCCGCCCTAAGAAAGTTAGCCTTGGGAATTGGTCGCCCGCCGCGGGCATTCCACGCTGCCTTTAAAATTCGCAGGACATCGGCACGCCCCGCCGGCAGCTCAAAGAAAAAACTATAGCAGGTTCCATATCTTTCGGAAGGGGCTTATGAGAACCGATCGGAGCGCCCGCACGGCAGTGACACCTGGTCGGGCAGGGACCACTTGGGTCCCCGGAACGGGTCCTCCAGCCATCGCAGCTGGGGGATGGTAGGACGCCGCTCATTTCAAACCTACTGAGTCCCAGCGGCGCTTACGAGTTTCGCGCGCGAGCGCGAGAGAGCCCAGGAGCGTGAGCTGGCCGACTGGATGCGCACGCTGGCGAGCGCCGAGTGCCGTCTGGTGGTCCTCGAGCTTGGGGCCGGCAAGGGCATCCCGACGGTGATCGGCGGCATGTTGATTTCCGAGGACGCGTGCCGTCTGCGAATTGACACGAACTCGAACCTTCGGCTGCACAACGCGAAGCTCGGCTGGCTTTTCTCCGCGCAGGATTCGGCCGGCATAAAGGGCGAGGGCGAGTTCGTGAATCTTGCCAGGTGTTCTGGTCCCCAAAGCTCATCCACACCCTCGCTTCGATGGTCTGAGCGATTTCGCCCGCAATCGGGCCGCTGATAATCCGCTGCTGCGTCTCTTGACCGCGCGTACGCGCCATGGTGTTCAATGTCGATGGCGTCCACCGTGATTCGGTGTCCTACATGCCCTACCGTCCTCGTGGTGACTGGATCAAGATAAAGGCCGCAGCGCGCGCCGCGGGGTTAAGCGATTACATTGTTTTCAGCCGACTTAGGAGCGGCTGGACCTTGGAGAAGGCATTAAACACGCCAGTCAGAGCGGTCCGGACGCGCACGCACAAGAGGTCGAGCGGATCGCGATTTGACGCGCGCGGTGTGGAGTCCGCTCATTGACGTACACCGGCTGCCAGCAAGGCAAGCCGATTCTGCAATCAGCGCTCCCGGTTCTGGCCCGATCCTGAGGGGGCCTCCTCGCGCTTGTGCAGGCTGGGCTGGACCCCACCAGGACCCGTCGCCCTAATAGCGGGAGGTGGCCAGCGCGGTGGGGCTGTCTTGAGGACACCATTTGCGAGGCCCGCTCGGCGCGTTCGTTCGCGGCGACCACACGATTGAAGCGATAGCGGACGAGACACGCACTGTGGACCGTGACGATAGCCCCGGCACCTCGCGGGCACGATCGGTGTGATCGTATTGCGTGGAGACAGCCATCGTTGGCGAAAATCCGCGTTTGCGTCTGTCGACTCGGCCACGGAGGGCGGCCTCTCAAGGCAAGGCCCGCCCCTCAGTTTCCGCCAGCCTTCGCGACGGCGTCGAGCAACGGCTTGAGCCATCCCCACCCGGCCGGCAACGCTCCGGAAATCTTTAGGGCTGCCCCAGCGAGGCTGGTGATCAGAAACGCGTACAGGAGCGGTGAGATGCGTTGTTCGACCGCGTCAACGGCTTTCGTTCCGACGGCAAGAGCCCTTTGGGCGAGAAAGGTAAGCAAGTTTTCCGCGCTCTTTACCGCCCCGTATATAACCGTTAGTGCTGCGCCTGCCGGGTCCCGGACGGCCTCGGCTAGAAAGCGGAATGTGGCGGGCAGCTCTGGATCGAAGTAGTTTGATAGCCGCTCGGTCTCAGCAGCAATTTCGTCGAGCGCCTCACCAACCGTCGTCGGATTTGCCTCGCCCTCGCGCCTCGGATCCTCCACCGCTGCCCGGCGAAACTCAGCCCAGCGTTCAAGTTTGTCGATCCCAGTCTTCAGCGCGATAAGCAGCCGATTGAGGTCCTCCAGGACCGCAGCGTTCAGCGCCGGCATGTCGTCTCCGCTGGATTTGTACGCTGTGATCAACCCTTCGAAGCGCTCGATCTCGTAGCCGATGCGGAACTGCCGTTCCTTCACCTCAGACACGCTGCCGGGCAGGAGGTTGCCAAGTGCGACGAGGCGATCGCGTACGCGGCTGTGATTTGTCCCTTGCCGGAAATCACCTGCCAGTAACTCGTGCACGTGGTCGATGACGGTCTCACGCCAAGCATTGAAGTCCGCCTCCGCCGACCGAAGTGGGCTATCTCGCTCGCTCGCCAGCGCAATCTTCCCGTTGCGCTCCTCGACTCGGACGGGAGCAGGCGATTGATCGGAGGCGACCGAGAAGGACGTCCCCGCCTCAAGCGCTATGGTGCGCAGAGCCAAGGGAGGGCTGCCTGCGTGACTAAAAGGCTTCGGGTGGTCGGGCTGCTCTTGCGAGGTGGTTCCAGAGTGCTGGATGGTTGTGCCGGCAGTTGCACCCAACACGCGCAGCGTTAGGGGAGGCGGCGTTTCACCCGACATGCCCAAACCCGGATTCAGGTTGCGCCGTGAAGCTGCGATTTGCGCAGCAGTGTTCCCGGCCTCCGAGTCTGGCGGCCAAGTCGGCGTCCCCGGCGGCGGGCGAGGAACCCACGGCCCGGGGCCGTCCTGGAGCCCAACAAGGTTCGGCCGCCGCAGCAGTGGCTCGTCGCAGGCCGCGCCGAAAGGCGTTTATCGGGGTCTCGCCCAGTACATGGGCTACGGCAGCTACGTAGCAGCGTGCGCGGAAGTCTCCGTCGACGGTAATAAAGTGAAGGTCCTCCGTATCATCGGCGCGACCGATCCAGGATACGCCGTCAATCCCGCGCAAATCGAGCGGCAGATTGCCGGATCGTTCGTGTACGGGTTGACAGCGCTTTTCAATGGCGAATGCACAGTCAAGGACGGCGCGATCGAGCAAACGAATTTTGACACATAGGACATGATGCGTATCGTGCAGATGCCGAAGGTGGAAACCATCATCATGCCTTCTTACAGCGGAGCCTGGGGCGGTGTGGGCGAGCCAACAATCTGTGTAGCTGCGCCCGCTGTGCTCAACGCCATCGCGGCGGCTACCGGCACGCGCTATCGTACTTTTCCGCTCAAGAATCATGGCCTGATCATGGTCTAGCCGTGCTGGAGCATACTTGAGCCGTCAGGAAGCTGCAGTTCAGGGGAGCGGTGACACCGGACCTGCACAACACTGCTGGCGACGCTGCGATTCCCACGGCGCACACGCCGGATTTCTGAGCAGGTGGGAGGTCGAGGTCTGTTGTGGGTCACTTTCAGACCAAACAGGTGGCTTTATCGCTGCCCGCCTATTGGTCCGGTCGTCTTACATGAGCTGACTGACGTTCTGTACCCTGCGATTATCCTGAACAACGCGCTCCGGGTCGCCCACTTGTTTTCAGAGTCGCTGCTAATTCGTGGGCAACCTCTCCCCGCCGAACTGCTCGGCAAACGCCTCCGCGTCGTCTGGCTTGGAGAACAGAACACCACGAAGCGGAGGTCATCACGGCGCAGGGAGTACGTCAGCTGGGCCGCCGATAAACTTGGCGCAACGCTGTGCACGAGTTCGCTGTTCTTGAAACCCAACACCATCTCGGCTGCCAAGGCGACATGGTACGGCCAGTTTCGCTGAAGGTCGGCACTGGTGATTTCGCCGTCACGACGGATCATCGCCGTGTCGCCGTCAACCTCGTGGCCGGCACCTTGAATTCCGCAACGGCCTTCTCCGTGGCGGCGGGTTCGTCAGGAGCCTCAACCTGGCCCAGCCAAACGGATTTGCTGGCCACCCACATCATCGCCGCGATCCGCCAGGTAATCTGTCTGCCCGCTCGATCCGTTCGGTATCGCGGTCGCACACGTCACGAGCAAGCCGCGTCCGTGCCGAACGAAATCAAGTGACCGTGATCGGTTCCGGGAAAACCAACGTAGCCTTGTCGGGTTGACGACGCAGGATCGCCAAAGGGACCCCTGGGCTAGTCAACCTCTGGAGTGAACGAATGAAGCAGATTTTTATTGCTATTTCGATTCTTGTCGCCGGAACCGTTCTTGCCTCAGCCCAAGTGATTGAGAAAAAGGAAGAGCGTCCTGGCGTGAATGTGCAAGTGCCCGTGCCCGGCGTGAGCGTTGAAGAGCGTAAGCGGGTCGAAGAGCGTAGGCGTGTCGAAGAGCGCCGTCGCGATTGCGACACCAAAACGGTTGAGAAAGAGACGCCACGCGGCGACAAGAGTGTAACCACTAAGCGGTGTGATTAGACTTTTGAATTTGCGCCCGTCCACAAGTGGCGGGCGCGCTTTTTTTGTAACCGCGCCACCTATGACAACGACGCTACTCTCCATGCTATTGCGGCCCTCATCGCCGCATCGCCATCAAAGGCTTGTCTGCTTGCGGAAGGGGCCTGCGATGCCGGATCTTAAGCTGTTGGCGACCGCTCGAGAGTTACGAGAACGCGCAGCGAAAGCGCTGGCAAAACGCCGAGACCTTTCTCGATCCCGAAGTCAAACGCATGATGCGCCAAATCGCTGCGACCTCCGAAGAAGTGGCGCGACGGGTCGAAAGGGCGGCCGCCGATGTGCCGTGATGACTCGCCTCTGCGGCGGGTCAGGATTTCCCCATTCTACGCCTTGCGGTCGTCCGCCGTCGTACCGATGGCGCAGGCGCCTTACTAGCTTTGCCTCTGGTGCGCTTCTCGCCTCCCGTCACCATGCCGACGGTTTGCTTGATCAACTTGCTGGTTCGCTTCTCGCCTGCCCTGACCATGCCGACGGTCTCCTTGGCCAACTTGCGAACCGCGCCTTTGACTTTCTCAGCGGTACCCCTGACGCGTTTCCGTGCCATTATGCCCTCCATAGGTTTCGCTCGTTACACACATCAGGCCGAGGAAACGCCTTGTGAGATGTCGGGTTCCGGACACGCAAACACAAAACCGTGTTAACCCAACGGTTTGACAAGACCTGCAGCCACCGACACAGGACAAGGTTGTGCCAATGAGCAAGCCAAGGCCGGTTAATTGACTCAAGCAGGACCGGATGACCTTAATCCTGCGGAAACAACGGCTCAGGCCCGCGGACGAGGGTTGATCGCACACCATGCCACTCAAATCACGCCGACAAATACGGCCCATGGGTCCCATTTCCGCATCTGAAGTTGAGGTTCTTGAGCCCCGCATCAGATTCTACGATGTCTTGTACGCCGAAACAGAGGCTGCGCGGCGAGAAAAATGCTCGATAAATTTTGTCCAGTTTGCCGACGCGCTTGCCGAAGGCGTTGCTCATCAAGCGATCGAGAAGCGAGCGGCTGCTGCGCGGTTAATTTCGCCGGCAAGTAGATTCATAGCTTCTAGCGATTCTGGCTATCCGCGTTTGAAGGATGCTCGCATCCCATTATTAACGCGGGGGAAATAACTATGACCAAAGAGCTCGCAACGGAAGTTCTCATCACCATTGCGTGCCGCTGGCTTGCGAACGTGGAACAGGGGTTGGAATGGAATGTGACGAGGGAACGGCTGTTGGGGGTTCTTATAAATGCCGCGTCGCGATGGCTTGAAAACGAGGCGGAGCGGTTGCCATCGCGCATCAGCCCTTTCGACTCCGACGAGGTCCTGCGGCACAAATGCGAAGAGCATCCTGACGGATTCGATGAAGACGAGTTCGAAGACGCAAAGTTTATTCGAGATGGCTGGCAGGCAATTGATTTGCTGAGGAATGATGCGGCCGACGCTTGCCGACGAGGAGACGACCTGATGCCAACATTCTCGCGCGGTCTAGAGCAATCGCTCAAACGAGCCATCGCGCTCGCCAACGAGCGGCACCACGAATACGCCACGCTGGAGCACCTGCTGCTGGCGCTGGTTGACGACCAGGACGCCGCGGCCGTGATGCGGGCCTGCAATGTCGATGTCGAAAAACTACGCCGCAATCTCGCGAGCTACATCGAATCCGAGCTGGGAGATCTCGTCACCGACGGCTCGGAGGACTCAAAACCGACTGCCGGTTTCCACCGCGCGATCCAGCGCGCCACGATCCAAGTGCAGTCTTCGGGCCGCGAGGAGGTGACTGGCGCGAACGTGCTGGTGGCGATCTTTGCCGAACGTGAGAGCCACGCCGTCTATTTCCTGGAACAGCAGGAGATGACGCGCCACGATGCCACCAACTTTATCAGTCACGGCATCGGGAAGGGCCGCGGGCCTACCGAACGCCCGACGCCTGAGGGGGCGGCGCGCGGCAAGCCGCCCGGCGTGGTGCTGCGTCAGCTGACCGAGGAAGAGCGCACCGCGCGGGCTCACGCGCTTGCGGAATCCAAGGTCAACGAGGCCGAGGAGCGCCGGCTCGCCGAAGAAGCGGCCGACGCCGAGCCATTATTGCAATTCTTTGCCGATGAGCACCTGCCAGAGCATCTACGGGAGCTCAGCAAACCGTTTGGCGAGCTAGCGCGACGGCTTGTCGAGACGCTGCCGAGCAATCCGGAGCGCACCATGGCGCTGCGGAAATTGCTGGAGGCCAAGGACTGCGCCGTCCGGGCGAAGTTATTCAAATAACTAACGGTCGGCCCCTGGTCGGAGCTCCAGGCAACAAGGAAGGACATAGTCAAAAGACGCCGCGCGACGAAGGCGGATCAATGATCGGCAAAAAATGCCAATTACCTAACGAATGAGCTTGCGATGCTCTCGTGCATTACGGACGAGCTGGCTTAGTAAAAAGATCGGAACCGATGAATTTCCTAAACTGCGGGCGATATCGTTCGCCTAACGCAGGCCCGTTGCGGTCGGCATCACCTGGCGCTCGTCACTGCCGGCGGCGCAGCGCCGCTGATCTCGTTCAAACGGCGGAAACGTAGAGTGCCTGGCTATTGGGCGAATCATAGCACAGCAAGCGCGTCCTGTCCGGATGTCCGGACGCGGTTCGACGCCTCAAAAACGTGCTTGCGTCGCCGCGCCGCGCCTTGCCGGGCCCAGCAGTGCCACCCGAGACGAGCCTCGCCGCGCCGAGCCGAGGCTCACTAACGTCTGGCGTGTAATACCGTTAGCGGAAATGGCTGTGTCCGTAGCACCGAACGGAGTGCTGGCAAGCAATTGAAGTGCTCGGCGCTGCTGCGCGGGAAGATAACGAGGACGCGCCGGCATCTCGCAAAGATTGAGCTGGAGAAAGAATAATATCGAGCGGGGGGAATTCGAAGCTGACGGCCCCGACCCTCACCTTGTGCTTGGGGAGGCCGAGAGCCGGGACCGGCGCGCTACATTAACATAACACATCATCAAATGTTAGTGGGGCGCAAGGCGCCCTCAGCTCGGCGACGGCGCGGTGCCTGTCCTGGGCTACACCCGCGGCATCATTGTGATGCCGCTGCTCGGATCCGGTGAAGACTAATCTGGCAGCGCTCCCGCTGCACCGCGATGCTGGCGGGATTGCGGACCTTGATCCAGACGCGGGACGGGCCGGATCGATATGTACCATCGACCTTCTTCGATACGATACCTTCAGCGCCAAGCCGGCACGCATAGGCGAACACGGTAAGGCCATCTTCGGCAATGTGTTCGTTAAGCAGGATGCCGGCCTTATCGCGCAGCAGGCGTTGCGGCTGTAGAGCCGCACATCAGGGCGGTAGCCGTCATGTTTGATTTTGTGGACCCCAAGCCGGTGCGCCGACCATGCCCTCTCGGGCGCCCCCCCAAGCCCGATGCCTGGCCGCTTGGCGCCGAGACCGCCGTCCGGCAAGCGCGCACAGACGGCCATGGGTGGGCGACCGGCGCGGAGAGGCTATGCCTTGTCTGTCTCGCGAACGCGTTGCTCGGCCCGCCGCGCCAACTTCTCGTAGCCCGCCGCGACTACGCGCATCATCTTTTGGACTTCCAGGTCGGTCGTGTTCGTCGCCCGGACCAAGATTTCCTTGGCGCGAGTTCGCAACTCGTTAGCGAACGATATAAGCTCCGTGTCAGGCATATCGCTCTCCCTCCGCATAGGCGGCGGCAAAGTCTTATGGGCGGCCACTGGGCGCTATTTGACAAAAGTAAAATGACGTTCGACGCCGGGAGGCGCCGCGCGGCACACTTCGTGCTTTATGGCAGGCGCGCACGACCGCGGCATCCCCACTAGCCGGACCATGCGCGCCCCCCTCCCCGCGGGGGCATCGTCGCATATTAACTTCTCGTGAACAGTTAATTTGTGTTAACGTAGGGCTTGCGCGCGGTTGCCTCACGCCCCCCCGTTGACGTGCTTTGCGCCGGTGCACGCCGTCGAATTTCGCCACTGTTCGCGGCCGCTTGCCGGTCCCGGCTTCCCATCCAAGCCTCCATGTCAACATGCCCCAATGCGCCTGCAAGCGAAAGTCAGACTGATCGAGGCCATACCGACGCGCTACGCGAGGAAGCCGAACACCTGGACGAGGTGGGCTGGCATTCGCGCGCACAACATTTCGTTGACGCGGTGGAGGCGCTCGACGCGCTCAACAAGGAAGACGCGCAGTGAGCCTGGCAGTATAGGCGCCGAGCCGTGGTCCCTGGCACGCGTAAATGGGCCGCGAACTATCAAGGGCTACCTCATCGCGTACCACGCCGACCGTATGATGCGCACCGTCACGCGCGTAAGCGTCCAGGCGAGCATTAGCGCCACCCAGATGAGCGCGAATTCGCTCAAATACGTGACTAGCGTATTCATGGGATGCTCCTCCCATCGTCCGCGGCGTTTCGACCGTGAGCTTGGGGCACCCGCTGCCGCCATATGGCCGTCAACTTCTGTTTCTCAGTCGTCTTAGTGTTGTCTGCCCGCGCGCTCACCGCAAGGCCAATTAACATTTGGCGATCTGTTAATTACGTTAATAACGTTAGGGCCTGTCCTCAGTTGAGAAGGATGATAGCCGAGACCAGTTGGACGGCTGCGAGAAAATTTCGAGCAAGTTTGTCGTAGCGGGTCGCAATGGCCCGAAAGTGCTTAATTTTATTGAAGAAGCGCTCGATGAGGATGCGCTCGCGGTAGAGTGCGAAATCGCAATCGCGCTTGGCCTTTCGGTTGGATTTGGGGGGAATTACGGGCGTGATTTCCCGCTCCGCAAGGCTATCGATGAGCGGATCGGCGTCGTAGGCCTTGTCTGCGATCAAGGCTTCCGGATCGGCATTTTGCAGATCGCACCACGGCATGCCGGTTCTGAACCGGTACAGAACGGCTTCAACGAACAGTCGGTTATCCGGCGCCGTGCCTCCGACATGGCCTTCGCGACCCGGCAGCATATCCTTGATCCGATCCCATTGGTCGTCGCGTAGGCCAAAGCGCTCCATCGGTCGGCCCTCCTCAAGCCGACCTCCCAGGAGTCAGACA
>JASHYD010001277.1 GCA_030043175.1 Xanthobacteraceae bacterium
CGAGTTCATGCTCGATCACATGCCGGCAACCCTTCGGGACTTCCTGGCACCGGTAAGGATCGACAAACGTTAACGGACCGTCGGGGCCAGGGACCGTCAGGCCATACTGCGGTCGACCGTCAGGGCCTCTCAAGCCCGGAACATACTCGATTTGCTGCGCAAGCGCGCCGTTGGTCAAAATCAAAAAAACCAATCCAGTATATACCAACCGCATTATCTTTACTCCCCGTCACTATTCTCAAGGCGGCATCTGCCGTCTGGCCCGAGGGCTGGTTTACATCGATTTCCCCTCTTCCCGGGAGATTCTGGTTTTCAAGACTTGCACCCTTGCACTCTTTTAGCTTAGGCCGCAGGCACTTCCTGCGTTTTTCGAACCCTTGAACTGAGTAAACGCTGCAAGGGTTAACACTCAGAGTCCTACCGGGAGACATCTCCTCGAGAGACCATCGCAGTCAGAGCGAGTTGCCGCATAGCTTACCTCCGAAGCCGTCGGCGCAAGCCGACCCTCGTTGACCAAGCCGCTTGTGCATCGGCACGACCCAAAATGGTTTGACAAGGCAGGCCAGTCCGGCCGCCGTGATGAACGACTTCCCAGGCCCGGTTGGCGGAGTGTTCGGGTCGCCAAAACACGACGCCGTCGTCGCCGTTGGCTCTGAGGAAAGCATGTCGCTTTAGCATCAGCCTGTCGTGAACTTACGGCCAGCTGTTACGGAAGCGCTCTTCGCGCTCGCGTTCTCATGATGAATTGCGGACCACCCTAGACGCCAGATGGCCAGGGCAGCGGGTCAAAATTCTTAGCCTGGGCGTCTACACCCGTCGGTGCTGAAAGCTTGATGTCTGGCCCCTGGGGATTGCCCTCGGTGGCATACGCCCGTGGTTACGCTATTTGGATTCGCGCGGCGGTCGGACCGCTAAACTTGGCCGTTCGGCCGCAAGAGCGCGGACGAGGATCACGACCGACTGTTACGCTCCTAGTGACCGCAAAAATTCAATCGGCTATATATTGACTTTAGTTTGCGATGCGACCGCAAGCGCAATCCAGCCATCAGAATTTTCAAGCATGAAATAACAAGCAGGTGGCGCAGCGACCCCAGCAGCGATCAAGAATTTCCTCCTACGAGGGAGTGGAGTGCTTGGCCGGCGCAACAATGGTGTAGATATCCACCGTCCGGCTCAAAGGAGATGGCATTTGACACAGTCGTCGGTGCCTTGATGTAAGATAGGGCCGGAATTAGCAGCAACTGGGCGGGGCGAGGCAAACGCCGAGTTTCCAGCTCACCTTGCAGTGAGTCACTTGCTTCGAAATCGGAGAAGGGCCTTGGGGAATAACTGTTCAGCGGTTCTCGTCGCGGGTAAGTTCTCCTCCCGTTTCCTGTCGAACCTCAATCTGCCTTCGCTTGGGGCGTAAACGCTCGAACGCGTTTCGCCCAGCCGAGAATACCTTCGTGCGCACGTAAAGTGACTGACTGCAGGGATGCGGACGTGCCCACAAAGAAAAAGGCCCCGCCGAAGCAGAGCCAGAAATTCCCGCAACCAGTCCACAAAAATTGATGGGTATGAAACCTAATGCCAAGAGCGGGGATACGGCCCAACCAGCATGGATGGGGCAAGGTCGAGGCCTGCGCGAGGATCGTGTGCAGCCGCGCGCAAGCCCACGTTAGCAATAGGTCAGCCTTCCTTATGTGAGGTAGCTCACATAGCGTGTACAATAATTTCTTCGGATAGAGATTTGGCCGCCTTAACGGCGCACCCGCGGGTTCGCTCGGCCGCCCATGCGCAACGCCGAAACCGGCGGGGCGTCTCCGCGCAGCGACCCGGCTTGGTTGTCTTTCGGGCCGGATTCCCGCTCGCATTAACATTTGATGAAATGTTATTTCATGTTACCTAACGTTGGCGCACTGTTACGCTCCTTTTTGTTCATTGCCGTGCGCAGGCTGCCACCACGCCCGCGGTCGGAGCCGGCCCCAAGGATCGAAACGCATGGCTACCGCAAACACCGGAAAATTCGTCGCCTACTACCGCGCTTCGGCAGTGTGGCAAACCCGGTCCGGGCTCGAACTCAAAGCGCAGCAAGACGCGGTCCGCAACCACTTGAACAGCGGTGAGTGGGAAATCGTCGCCGAATTCACGGAAGTCGAGAGCGGCAAGCGCAAGGATCGTCCCAAGCTCACAGAAGCGCTTGCGGCGTGTGGCGTGCACGGCGCCAAGCTTATCATTGCCAAGCTCGACAGGCTCGCCCGCAACGTCTCGTTCGTATCCGCCTTGATGGAAGCCGGGGTCGAGTTCGAGGCACTCGACTTTCCGCAGGCCAACCGTCGTTCCATTCATATCCTCGCCGCGGCCGCCAAGCATGAGGCCAAGGTAATCTCCGACCGCACCAAAGCCGCGTTGGCGGCGGCCAAACGGCGCGGCGTCAAGCTCGGCGGCTTCCGCGGCGCCAAACTTACAGCAAAGGCTCGACAGGCCGGCCTAAAGACCATCCAGGCGCGTGCCGACGCACGGGCAGCGGATTTAGCCCCTATCATTCGTGAGCTCCTGGCGACCCGCGTAACGTCGCTACGGCGCATTGCGGACGAATTGAACCGTCGCGGCATTCAGACGCCGCGCGGCAAGCAGTGGTTAGCCGGCAGCGTTAGTCAATTGTTGACGCGGATCGGGGCATCGCGCGCGTGCGTTGGCGCGCGTCGCCGGGCCGGACGTAAAGGTGGCACCGATGCCTTCCAAAATACAATGCCCAGGGTGTGGCGTAATTGGTAGTGATTTTGTCACCGGTGTTTGCCGCACTTGCTATTGGCGCGACTACCATCAAAGACGTTTCGTCTCCCCTGTCGCAGTTATCCATGACATCTACGGCCGGCGCCTTTGTGTCGAATGCCGCGAGCCGGGCACATACGCGCGCGGCCTTTGCGCGAAATGCTACAAGCGGGACCGTCAGCACCGTCACCGGATGCTGTGCACCTGTGCAAACTGTGGCGCCTCCTTTCAGTCACCGCGACGAGGCGTTCTCTATTGCTCACGATCTTGCCGACTGCGCGCACGCCACGCTGCTCAGTCTGCGAAAGAAGGTCAGTGACGCTGTTCGGTGGGGCAGTAGCGACCGGCCGGCGCTGTGCGATGGGCGGCATTCCCGCAAAGCTAGCGCGGGCGTTTCCGCCTCGATATTGCGCGCACGCTTCACGCCACGACATCGCGGATAGCTGGAAGGCTGCCGGCGTCGTTTTCGAGACCGTGGCAGGCTTGATGAGGAATTTTCTTGTCACGGCGTTTCCCGCCGGACGCCTCGCCCTGACAGACGCCGGCCGCGCCACGCTGCTGTTGCGCTCTATGAAGGGCCAGCCCGAGACGCATCTCTCTTTGCTGGAGGCGGCAGGAGTTGCAGGCAGATGCCGAGGACCACGCTAAGTTCGCTGTTTGCGGCACCGCGTCGGCCTATCTTCTCCGGGCGATGAAAATCAATCCTGTTCCGGCCGGGTTCGTCGAGCGATCATGGGGTGTCGAGGGAATTGCCGACAGGCGCAACGTGCGGTCCGTCAGGCCCTGACCCGCCTCATGGCGGCCCACAACTCAGACATGCGCTGAGGCCACGAAGGCCGCTACCGCACGCATCGAAAGATTTTCTGCTTGGCGACAGGCAAACCTATTGGGTGAACTTTCAAGCTGACGCCTCGCAGGCGTGTATTGTTGGGTGTTGTATTGACCAGCTCATAGCTTTAACATAAAATCTCAGTTACTTATCATCAAAACGATCTGTGAGATCGCGGACTTGAGCAATTGGTGAGCTAACTAACTAGCCAGTTAGTGTAGCTTTCAGTGGCGGACCGCCAACGACGTGCCGAAGTATTGTGTATTTCGAAGCCTGCGGCGGGCGAGAGTAAGGTGGGGTTGACTTAAGCGCTGCAACCCGCGGCGCTTCGGCTTAAGACCTAACGTATTTGCGCGTTTGAAGTACCAAGATTGAGAAAATTCAATAATTGAGGAGAAACTGTCTAATTGTACGACAATAGCGATCAGCATTAATTCTGCGACTCAGTTCACCGACAATTTTCGCATCGTAACGCCTGAGGGCTCTCGGGTCCTGGCGTAAACGCGGTTGCTTGTTTTGAAGGGAGGATTGACGATGACCTTGCAACGGATGGTGTTTTCGGCGTCGATCGGGGCGATCATGGCCGTGCTGGCGGGCCCGGCACTGGCGGATTGCAAAACTCCGCCGACCACCAGCTCAACCACTGAAATGACAGAAGATTTTCCGACGCTTGTCCAGCCCTTTGTATCAACAATCTGTACCAAGAACCGAGGTGCCGGCGCAATGCCATCAGGACTAGGTGAGCTTTGCGCCTCGGCGAACTTAGAGAGGCGGTCTGAAGGCCGCTGGATGTAATTCTCGTCAAGGTTTTAGCTCCGTTCCTCGCGCTCAGCTTGCTCGCGATATGAGGCCCAATTAATCCCGTCAAATCAGGGGGAGAGGGTGATGACCATCCAGAAATGGCTGCTTTATGTTTCCACAAGCGCTTTCGTTTCGATCCTGGCCAGCCCGGCCTTCGCGGCCTGCTCCGCATTGCCAAGCTGGAAGAGCCTCCAAACAGCACTCACCATAGTAGTGGGTACCGGCGGCAACGGCGGCCTTGGGTTTAATATGTGGGGCACGCTGGTCGCCGATGATGGTACGGTCTGCGCGGTTGCTTTTTCGGGCAGCCACTACACTGACCAATGGCTCGGCAGCCGGGTCATTTCGGCCCAGAAGGCGAACACGGCCAACGCCTTCAGCCTCGGCACGGGCAGCACCCCTGGATCGAGCATTTTCGGGACCAAGGGGCTCGCGCTTTCGACCGCCAACCTGTTCACGGCGGTGCAACCGGGCGGTAGCCTCTACGGCTTGCAGCACAGCAATCCTGTCGACACCTTTGTTGCATACGGCGACGCCGCGGGCGGGCAGGGCAACTCCCCAGCCAACGCCTCGACCTTTGGCACGACGTCTGATCCGCTGGTCGGCGCTCGCGTCGGCGGCGTGAATGTATTTGGTGGGGGTCTTGCACTTTATCGAGGCGGACTCAGAGTCGGTGGGCTCGGCGTTAGCGGTGATACATCCTGCACCGATCATATGGTCGCCTGGCGAGTCCGGAATATTCTCGGGCTCGATTCGTTCGCCGGGGTCCAGGGCGTCAGCGGGGACGCGGCACGCCCAGACAATATCATCTTCGACATAGTTCCGAACCCCGATGGTACTGGTGGCACCGGTCAAACTCCTGGCGGGACTGGCGGAGTTGGCCAAAGCCCGAGCGGCTTCGGTCATCCAAAATGTCTGAATAATCCGAACCCCTCCAGCCTTCCACCGGTGCATTAATCCACGTTTGATCCACCACACCGAAGAAAGGAAAGCGGCGGCTGCTGATTTCCTTATAGGGACCGGTTGCTGTTATTCGAGCGGGCAACACGGATGGGCCTGTTGCATCGGACCCATCCCTTTACGCCCTTCAGGACCCAGCGCACCTTTTTGGCTCCCATAGACCCGGCTGAAATCGAGGCCGGGGGACTGCGGGAGACTGCAGGGTCGATTTGGCTGGCAAAGGGCGAGAAGGGACCCGGTTCATATGGACCCTAGCCCTTGCGCCTAAGCCACGCCCGCCTTCCGCGGACTCGAACCGACTCTTGGCCCAGCGGAGCGAGAGATGGGACCCGCGTGCGTTTATTGGACCCGACACCGGAGCGTTTAGTCCGCCTCGCACTCGCTTCGCTCGTGCTCGGGTCCCGCAGGCCTTTACTCGTTTCTTTGAAATCAGTTGCTGCAGTTTTGAGATTTCGATCCGGCGACCAGAGGCTCATTTCGCGCGAGGCAGATCGATAGGAGACAACTGTTTGCTGCTGTCCAATGGTAGCGCGGCCGCCTTGTTCGTCTGCAAATCCGCCGGTGCCCGCCCGATGGCTTGTGGTCTTTCCGTCCGGATCGGCCACGAGCAAACCTTAACGCGGCGGCTGCACGAACCTCCGCTTGGCGTGCCCAGCGCGGGGAACGGCAAATGGTCCGGCTTGAGCTGGGACGCGCTGCCCGACGTTCACGTCACAACAACGAATCTTATTAGAGACCGAACCTTTCTTTGATCATCGCTGCAGCCGCGGCCGCAGGCAGGTTCGTACCGCCTACTCCACGATTGCACCTGCCGCCTTGATGATCGGCGTCCAGCGGGCAATCTCACTCTTGACAAGCGCCGCGGGTGGCTCTGGACCGCGACGCGCTTTTTCGGGAATTTCAAGGGCGGGGTCGGCTAGCCGTTTGCGCGTCTCAGCGTCATCAAGGGCCTTGTCGAGTGAATCGCGAGTTTATCAAGGACGCGTTTTGGGGTTTCCTTGGGAGCAAACAAACCGAGCCATGCTACCACTTGAACGTTTCTCAGCCCTGCCTCGTGATACGTAGGCACGTTCGGGGGAACCGAACTCCGCTGCGCAGCCCCTACCATGTAAGCTTTGATCACGCCGGCCTGAACAAATGCAAGAGATTGCGACAGACCGCCGTCACACATGTAATCGACTTGACCGCCAACGAGAGCATTTAGAGCCGGGCTAACGCCATTGAAGGGCACCAACGTCGGCCTTATGCCCCCCATCGAATTAAGTAGCAGACCGCAG
>JASHYD010001278.1 GCA_030043175.1 Xanthobacteraceae bacterium
CGGCAATGCCTAGGCCGCAAACTCATCGAAATCTGCGCTCGTTCGGACGGATTCATGGCTCGGCAAATGCTGCGCGCGCTCGTCGCTGGCCCGGAACGGCCTTGATGTAGGGCGCCGATTTCGGCGCGGCATCGGCACGGCTGTTGAGGCACTCGATCGCGACGGCAAGACTCGCGACGCCGTCCTCTCCGGTCACCGGCGGCGGAATGCCCTCGCGAACGGCTTTGACGAAGGCCGCGAGCTCGGCTCGAAGCGGTTCGGCGTGACCGACGGAGAGATGTCGCATCGAATAGCTGCCGTCGGACTGGAATCCGTAGCACTCGGTGACCTGGCGCGTGAGCAGATCACCGATCACATATTTGCCCTTGGTAGCTACATGAACGGTGCGCGCCTTGAACGGCGTGAGCCAATTGGTGTTGATGTGGGCCAACACGCCCGACGCGGTGCGGAATTGCAGGAGCGCGATGTCCTCGCGCTCGGCCATGGCATTCGAGAGCTGCGGCTGCACCTCGACGATCTTTGAGCGCGTGAACCAACAGATCAGATCGATGTCGTGGACGGCGAGGTCGATCACCACGCCGACATTCGACATGCGCGGCGGGAACGGTCCGACGCGGGTTATGGCAATCGAGAGAATATCCTCGCTGCGTATAGCCTCCGCAATCGCCTGCACGGCTGGGTTGAAACGCTCCACATGGCCGATCATCAGGGTAAGGCCGGCGCGCCGCGCCGCCTTGATGATGTCCTCGCCTTCGGAAACCGATGAGGCGATGGGCTTCTCTACCAGAACATGCACACCGCGCGCGATGCAGGCGAGCGCAATCTCGTGGTGCAGATGGGTCGGCGCCGCAATCGTCACCGCATCCACACGCCGGTCGAGCAACTCCTCGACCGAGGCGAGCGCCGGGCAGCCAAGCGTGCCGCCGACGAAGTGCGCCCGCTTGCGATCCGGATCGGCAACACCTGCAAGCTCGACGCCAGGGAACTCCGACAAGACGCGCGCATGGTTTGCGCCCATCACGCCGACCCCCACCACGCCCATACGCATGGCCCGGCCGGCATCGATTTTCGCGGCTTGCAGCATCGTTCCACCCCAGCCCAAGTGCGTCCCCCCGAAATTAGAATCTTGGAAAGGCAAATCTGAAAACCCAAGATTTGACAAGCCCCACAGACCACCTAGCACGGCTTTCGCTTGCCTGCGACTGGAGCGCAGGGACAAATTCGAACACGTTTTGATTCAGCGCGTTACGGTTAACCGCCGGTTCCCGACGCGCGGAGGGCGATTCGGGGCAGAGGCGAGCCATTCGTGGACCACTAGGCTAGATTGAGCTACGGCTCCGGAACCCGCCATCGGGCCGACCGGAGGCCGCCCCGGTAGGCCATCCGGGGTCGGCCTCGGTGGCCGTCCGGAGGCGGACCTCGGTGGCCGTCCGGAGGCGGCCTCGGTGGCCGACCGGAGGCCGCCCCAGTAGGCCATCCGGGGTCGGCCTCGGTGGCCGTCCGGAGGCGGCCTCGGTGGGCCGCCCGGAGGCGGCCTCGGTGGGCCGCCCGGAGGCGGCCTCGGTGGGCCGCCCGATCCAAAGTCCGACAAGCCCACTCTCGGCTCTGCGGTTCGGAAAGGCGGCTGGATTGCACCATCACGCGGCGCCTGCCCCGGCCGCGGACGACGGAGGCGTTAACCTAATCGGGAAATGCCCGGAAGCTCGCGAGCGGAGCAAACACGGCCTGCCGTGCTCTACGGAACATCGCCTCCGCGGTCCGCAGCGGCCTGATTGCGCGCTGGACCATGTTTTCGATTATCGTCAGTTCCGAAGCCTCAAGCAGCGCTTGCCCGCCAAGGCGAAGCATCGCCTCCATTTCGGCCATGCCTGAAGGCATGAGCGCGATTGTTTGCGGCCGTTCTCTGTGAAACCACAATGGTACGGTCAGGCTCAGGACCCCAACCTGGTAGGCGGTCAACTGCTCTCTTTTCCACCAGGCATCGGGTATTTCCGCGAACAGCGATTTCTTGGCGGGCGCTGCAGGACGCCAGCCCTTGAGCACCGTCCAAAAGCGATGGGCGCCGTCGTCCCATCTCCGCCTTTTCCAGTTCAGCGGATGGACCTTGTGCGTTAATAAGGGCAGGCCAAGCGTCTCGATCTGCGCGCCACGCATTTCGCATGCCAAGGGAAACCAGTAGTCCCACCAGGGATCTCCGATCGAAAAGCCCGCATCGTCTGCCGGCAGGATCGCGCCATCGAAGAAATATGCATCAAAACCGTATCGCGCGGCGGAAGGCTTGAGATCGCAAACATCAATCCGCCACGCAAGGAGCGCTCGGCCTTCCAGTTGTTTCTGCAGGTTGGCGGCAAGCCCAGGGTATCCGGCGATCCGGCAGTCGCTGTTGATGATCCCGCCAAACCGACAGGCGCGCTCTCGGATCGCCGAGAGGAATGCGCCGATTCGCGGTTTGCCGTCGGTAGCCGTGACACTGAGTTCGATCGGCAGTTCGAGCTTTCGCAGTGCTTGCGCTTCCACCGGCCCATTGACCGCCACCGTTTCGAATCCGGCGGTACGCCATGAGTTGAGGCAATCCCGCAAGTAGGTTACGGCCTCAGGATTTGCCGGCGGCCGAATGGATGTGAAGAGCTGCATCATCAGCTTGTCCCAGGAATGGCGCGAAGACAGGTCCGATTTTTGCGAAAGTCAAGGAGGTCGTCGCTTCCCTTCCTGCTGCGATAACCAACGCCGACGTCCGAGTCTATCTCGCAAAAGCGTACCCGCAATCATCATCCATCGCGCGGCATCACCTTGAAGCTCGCGGGCCATGACCAATATCGGGCTGCGCGCGGGATCGGCCCCGAACTTGCGAAGCAACGCGAGGGTGTGTCTGCGCAGTTCTCGGCGCAGCAGCAACCCGAGAATTCTGGGGCTTTGACTCGTCTGCAGGGTTTCCCGCAGGTCCTGCCAAACGCCGTTGGGACGCGCGAGTTGGCCGCTCGATATGCCGCGATGGACGCCGATCATCGCCTCCGCGACTCCGCGCGCCATGTCGGCGAAGCTGAACTTGAGCGCCTGTGCAGCACCACGCGCAATGAACTCCTCGCGCACCTTCGGGTCCCCCAGGCGCTCGATGGCCTGAGCCATGCCGCCAGGGTCGTCCTCGCCGACGAACAACGCCGCGTCGCCGGTAATTTCGGCGATCGAGGAGTTGCGGCATGTGATGACTGGCGCTCCGCACGCCATCGCCTCCAGTACCGGCATGCCGAAGCCCTCGTAGCGCGACGGATAGAGAACGGCATGGGCGCCTCCATAAGCTGCCCGCAGTTCGTCATCGTCGAGCGTCAGCCGGATCACGTGGGTTGTCGGCGCCAGCGCCGCTAAATGCCGCTCAATGATCGGGCTACCGCCGACGCAGACGAGAGTGAGTCGCAAGGGGTCGGGAATTCGACTCATCGCGCGGAACACGAGTTCACCGTTCTTGTAGCCGTCGACACTGACGCGCTCGCCGACCAAGAGCACATAGCGCCGGTCGGAGAGACGATATTTATTCCGCAGTGAGGCCACCTCTTGCGGGGACGGCCGAAAGAAGCTCCTCCACACACCGCAATGCGCCACCCGAGTGCTGGCATGGGGCAGCCCATAAAGGCGCTCAAGATCGCGTGCCGAGTTCTCCGAGATCATGAGATGAGCCGCCGCGTGCAAGATAGCGCGCCGCTTCTCCTGCCATGCTTCCCGAGACAAGTCAGCCCCGATCATTTCTGGGATCATATCGTAGCCGAAAAAAAGCGACGGGGTTGCAGTGGGCGTCGTGTAATAGGTCGAAACAAATAAATCGGCGTTGAGTTTGCGGCAGACCCGCTCGAGTGCGAGACTGTCGGCGCCCGTTCGCGCATAGTCGTGCGCGTGGATTCTTTCGCAACAAAGCCCAGGGATTTGCGGGGCGCCACTGCCGCTGCGATTGAGGAAGACGATATGCCGGATGAAACCTGATTTCACCCATTCTTCCAGCAATGCGGTCCATACCCGGGCAATCCCCGACGACTGGCGCTGAAAAAAGACTCCATCCACAATGATGCGTGGTCGCACCTCCGCAAGAACTCCGTCGCTATCGTCTGCAGGGGAGGACTCGTCTGTGCTCATGCGCGGCGCCGCAATTCCGGTTCCCCCGCGTTCAATGCACCCTGCGTCGTGTCAAGTACTTTCAAGACCGCGCGAGCCAATGGTAACATATGACGAAACCAGATCCGAAAGGCATTTGCAAGGCGCTCTTTGGCCCGGCGCAGGGGGATTATGTCATAGATCAACAGGGTCTTGCGCCAGCCCTTCTCGCGCGTCGCTCTTTCGATACAAGAAGCCAAGTCGGATACAACCCATCCGGCCCCGAAAACGGCCAGAACATCTCCCGGTTTTGCGGTGGTGGCAAAATGATCCGTCAACTCGTGGCAGCGAGCCAGCCTGCCGTTGCGAGAGCGCCAGCGCCACTTCAATAGTCTTGCAACATGACCAGCAAGGGCACGCATCGATCGACTTAAGCTATCCGCAACAGGACAGCCATGCGAAGCCCGGGCGATAGGGCGCGAGGTACCTTCGCCAAGGCAGATCGTGCCCGTGCAGCGAGGGACGTAGCCTTAAGCTCTCTGCGGCTCGTCATGAGGGTGTAGGCGGTTTCGACGGCTTCCCAAGGAACCGCAACG